>JBLHKG010000121.1:0-6201 GCA_047619835.1 Alphaproteobacteria bacterium | reverse complement strand
TGCCGATTTCATGGTGCCGCTGGCCAATGGCACCCAGACCGGTGGGTCAGTGATCGGCCCCTCGGCCAATTGCGGGGTTTATGGCTATAAGGCGAGCCTCAACGGGCTCGACCGGACGGGGTTGCGCCATTGCAAGAAATCAATCGATACGCTGGGTCTGATGGGACGGTCGGTCGACGATCTTCTGCTCGCCCGGGCTGCGAGCGTCGGTGGCGAACCCGGCCGTGTGGCATCTCAGCCTCCGCGTATTGGTCTGCTGCGGACGGCTTACTGGGATCAGGCCGAGCCCTGTACGCAGGCGGCCGTCGAACAGGCAGCATCGTTATTGGAAAGCGCCGGAGCGCAGGTGAGTGATTTCGAGCTGCCGTCGCTCTATACCGAGATCGAGGACCATTTTGCGGTGGTCAATGGCTGGGAAGGTTGCCAGACGCTCGAGACCGAGATCCGGGATAATCTGGATGCTTTCAATGCTCATAATCGTGAGCGGGTGGGGTTTGTTGACGGGATCAGCGAGGCGGATTACGTCAATTCCGGCCGGGCGCTCGATGCCGCTCGAAGTCACATGGACCGATTGTTCGACGGCTTCGATCTGTTCCTGACACCCAGCCTTACCGGTGAAGCGCCGGTTGGGCTCACTGAAGTGCGGTCGGCGGTGTTTGCCCGGCTGTGGACCCAGATGTATACGCCGGCGGTCAATTTGCCGCTGTTCGAGGGGCCGCACGGATTGCCGGTCTGTATCCAGCTGGTCGGGCAACGCAATAGCGATGATGCGACGCTCGCCAATGCCGCCTGGGCCGATGCGGCGCTTCGCAAGGTGTTAGGCGACGTTCCAAAAACGGTACAATAACCGTTATTCGAACAGCCAGTAATATCCGTAGGCGACGAGAACCGCCGGTATTGCGCTGTATATTGTGGCGATCAACGCAGGCTTGGGCGCCATGGCGATGGCCGGGAACAGCGCGTCGCCGTCATTGCTGATGGCATTGCCAAGCTCGGCGGAGAACGGCACCAGCCCGTTGAGATACATCGTGGCGACGACTACCTGCGGGCCGCAGCCCGGAATGAACCCGATGACAATCGCCATCAACGGCACCAGCGGCGCCCACACCTCAAAAACATGCTTGAGGTCAACGCCGGCGAAATGGACGCCTAGCTCGTAAATCAGATAGGCGAAGGCCACCCAGACCGTGACGAAACAGGTATCGCCGACCACCCGCGCCGGCGCGTCGCCGAGACGGCCTTCACTGGCCGATGCCCAGCCGAGCGGCGGAGGGGAGGCGTCGGTTGAAGCATCCAATGCTGCCCGCGTCGGCGCAACCGTACCCCACAGCAGCAACGAGACGACCGCGCCGCCGACCCCGACCCAGACGACGGTTTCGATACCCATGAAACTGCCGAACAAAGCAGCGGTATCGGCCTGGAAGGCGACAAACCCGCCGAACACCAGCCCCGGCAAAAGGAAGGCCGTCCACAACCACCGCCAGACCTTCGACTCGACGCGGCGGATACAGGGGCTGCAGTCAGGATTTTGGCTGTCGCCCTCATAGCGTAGAAAATCGGTGCCATGGATGAGATCGACGATATAGCCCGTAGCCGTACCGACGCAGAATCCGACGGCGAAGATGACGAGGCCGGTAAAGGGTTCCTGCGCCAGCAGCAGGAAGGCGGCATCTCCCATCGTCGCGGTCAGCACCGAGACCATCGATCCGAAGCTGATCCCGCCGCGAATATATTGTGTGACCACCATGATCGCGCCGCCACAGCCGGGCAGTGCCCCCAGCGCTGCGGCAATCGGCACTTGCCACAAATGGTAGCGAGCCAGCAGTTTGGCGGGATCTATTCGAAACCAGGATTCGAGTGAGTAGAAGATCGCCAGAGTGGCGGCAACGAAGACGGTAACCTGCAGGAACGCATCCGTCAGGCTTTTCGCGATGATTTCACCGGTCTCGGGCGATGCCGCAGCCAGCAGCGCGATAGCCACCAGCACGGCAAGTCTGATTGCGCCGAAGCGACTCGCCCAGCGCGCTGTGCCTTCAAGGCTTCGCCGTGTGACCAGCCCGATCGTGGTCATTGATCCTCTTTCCCGCAATTATCGGCGGAAATCTGCGTTTCCGTCCGGTAAACTTAGCCTTGGCTAACATTATCAGTAGATGCAATCTTGTTGTCAAGACTCCGGGGCGGCCCCATACTTCGCGGCCATGACCGATGTTGACCAGCCAGATAGACGCGCGCCGCCCAAAGCGGGTACCGGCGCTATTTCTGCGCATATGACGCCGGCGCGTCAGGCGAGCCATTTCAAGCGCGCCCGGCTCGCACGGGAAACCGAAATTATCGAGGATTATGTCGAACTCGTCGCCGATCTGCTGGATGAGCAGGGTGAGGCGCGGTCGGTCGATATTGCGCGGCGTCTCGGAGTGACCGGCGCAACCGTCAACAAGATGATTGCCCGGCTGAAACAGATGGCGCTGGTCAATACCGAGCCCTACCGCTCGGTTTTCCTGACCGAGGAAGGCCGCCGCATGGCCGAGGCCTCCCGCGCGCGGCATCATATTGTTGTCGCGCTGTTGCGTGCGGTCGGGGTAGACGACGCCACCGCCTGGGCCGATGCCGAGGGCATGGAACATCGTTGCAGCCCGGAAACGCTCGCCGCCTTCGATAACTTCGTGAAAAAGAACGGCGAATAGATTTCCGACCGGCATTGTCGCCCATAGGCAGCGGCGCTACTTTACAGCATGCAATATTGTCAGGGGCCTGATCCCAAAACCAAAACACCGGATTTTATCGCACCGCCGAATGCCTGCGATTCGCACTGTCATGTCTTTGGCCCGGCGGCGAAATTCCCTTTCGCTGCCGGGCGCTCCTATACCCCGCCGGATTCGCCGTTTGAGGCGTTTCGGACGCTTCAGAAGACGCTGGGGCTGGAACGGGCGGTCATTGTTCAGGCAACCTGCCACGGTACCGACAACAATGTGACGCTTGATGCGATTGCCCGCTCCGAGGGGCGGTATCGCGGGGTGGCGCTGGTAGATGAAACCTTCACGGCTGACGATTACAAGCGCCTCCATGAGGGCGGCATCCGGGGAATCCGATTCTCGTTTGCCCGCCATATTGGCGATGCGCCGGATTTCTCCAAAGTTCTGCCCCTCGTGGAACAGGTCGCGCCGCTGGGCTGGCATGTCGTTCTCTATATGGAAGCGCCCGACATCGTTGAAAACGTCAAAACCCTGGAATCCATGCCGGTACCCGTCGTGATCGACCATATGGGACGCGTGAAGACAAAGGATGGCGTAGAGCAGGAGGCCTTCCAGCTACTGCTTGGGCTGTTGCGAGAGAAAGACGATTTCTGGATGAAAATCTGTGGTGCCGAGCGCATTTCCTCGTCCGGCACGCCCTACACTGATGCGGTGCCCTTTGCGCAGGCCTGTATCGAAGCCGCCCCCGACCGGGTTCTATGGGGCACCGACTGGCCGCATCCCAATATAGAGGGGCTGATGCCGAACGATGGCGATCTGATGAATCTGCTGGCGCGATATGCGCCGGATGAGGCGCAGCGTAATCGTATTCTGGTCGATAATCCCGCGCGGCTGTATGGATTTAACTCCGCTTAACGTTTCGACTCACCCGTTGCGGAAAATGGTCGATCATATATAGGCGGCCCGACACAATTTGCTGAATTGCGGCAGGCGGCCTAGAATCACAGTTATCCACAACTTATCCACAGGAAATCCGCCAATTTTCCGTATCCCACGAGGGGTTGTACCCGACTGTCCCCAGTCGGGTGTGCACAAAATATAGTGTGTAATTCATATCCAGACACCAATTGTTGTTGACGCCGTGAAAATGCTTCGGCAAACTCATATCTGTTCCGTTAGGTAAGAGTTAGGGAAATAAATCTCTACATCTGCTCTTGAATTGGCCCTCAAAAGGGCTGGCAGATGACGGCGACCCGACTCTTTGTACCTGAAACACAGCCGACGGATCCGGGGTGTAGTAAGTGAGCGTATGGGAGGTACTGGGATGCTTGATAACTTAAATACCGAAAATATTTCGGAAATCCGTCAGCCTGAACTCAGTGAGCCTGAACTCTATCAGACTGAGCGCGGTATTCGCATCAACATTGATCGCAGTCGCGATTCAAAACTCACGGAATTCGGCAAGGAAACGCTTTCCGACCGCTATCTGATGCCGGGTGAGGGGTACCAGGATCTTTTCGCCCGCGTGACGTCCCATTATGCCGACGATTCCGCGCATGCCCAGCGGCTCTACGATTATGTCAGCAATCTCTGGTTCATGCCGGCGACGCCGGTGCTGTCGAACGGCGGCACAAAGCGCGGTCTGCCAATTTCCTGCTTTCTGAACGAAGCGACGGATTCTCTCGATGGCATCGTCGGGCTATGGAATGAGAATGTCTGGCTTGCCGCAAAGGGTGGTGGCATCGGCAGCTATTGGGGCAATCTGCGCTCGATCGGCGAGCGGGTCGGCGCCAATGGCAAGACCTCCGGCATCATCCCGTTTATCCGCGTAATGGATTCGCTGACGCTGGCGATTAGCCAGGGAAGCCTGCGCCGTGGCTCGGCGGCGATTTATCTGCCGATCGATCATCCGGAAATAGAGGAATTCATCGAGCTGCGCCGGCCGACCGGCGGCGACCCCAATCGAAAAGCGCTGAATCTGCATCATGGCATTCTGATCACCGATGAATTCATGCGTCTGGTGGAAGCCAATGGCGAATTGCCGTTGCGCAGCCCCAAAGACCGGCATGTGGTCCGCAAGATTTCCGCCCGTGGATTGTGGATTCGCCTGCTGACCTGCCGGGTCGAGACCGGCGAGCCCTATTTCATCTTTATCGACCATGTGAACAAGGCAATTCCCGAGCATCACAAGCTCGCCGGGCTCGACGTCAAGATGTCGAACCTGTGCAGTGAGATCACGCTGCCGACCGGCATCGACAAGCATGGCGAGCAGCGCACGGCGGTGTGCTGCCTGTCTTCACTCAATCTCGAGAAATGGGATGAATGGCACGATCATCCGCGCCTGATTTCTGACATCATGCGGTTCCTCGACAACGTTCTGCAGGATTTCATCGACAACGCACCCGATGAAATGTCCCGCGCCGCCTACTCGGCAGGGCGCGAACGCTCGGTCGGGCTCGGTGTGATGGGTATGCATTCCTTCTTCCAGTTAAAGAACATCCCATTTGAATCGGTGATGGCCAAGGTCTGGAACAAAAAGATGTTCAAGCATATCCGTGAACAGGCCAATGCGGCTTCGCTTGATCTGGCCCTGGAACGCGGTGCCTGTCCCGACGCTGCCGAGTTTGGCATCATGGAACGGTTTTCCAGCAAGATGGCGATTGCGCCGACGGCTTCGATCTCGATCATCTGCGGCGGGTCCTCGCCGGGGATTGAGCCCAACGCCGCCAATTCCTTCACCCACAAGACCCTGTCTGGTTCGTTCAGCGTCAAGAATAAATATCTGAAGAAGCTGCTGGCCGAAAAGGGCAGGGATGACGACGAGACCTGGTCATCGGTTACCACCCATGAAGGGTCGGTGCAGCATCTCGATTTCCTGACGGACGATGAAAAGGACGTGTTCAAGACCGCGATGGAGCTCGACCAGCGCTGGATCATCGATCTTGCCGGCGATCGGGCCGAGTTCATCTGCCAGTCGCAATCGATCAACATCTTCCTGCCGGCTGACGTGCAGAAGAAGACGCTGCACGATATTCACTGGCTGGCCTGGAAGAACGGCGTCAAATCGCTTTACTACTGCCGTTCGAAATCGGTCCAGCGGGCGGAAGCGGTCTCGCGCAAGCAGGAATTCACCGCGCTCAATGCGCTCGGCGACTCGCCGCTGCCGTCGCCCGAGGGGATACAGATCCCGATGGTCGCCGCATCTGCACCCGGGCCGGAAAACGATAACGATTACGATGAGTGTTTGGCATGTCAGTAAGGGCTTAATGTAGATAATCCCGCGGATCTCGCCGGGGCCTGACAGGCCCCGGTTGCGTCAGCGGGTGGTTGGAAGGAGATAGATATGTCGCTGCTGGAAGAAAAAATTGTCTACAAGCCGTTTCGGTATCCCTGGTGCTATGACGCCTGGCTGACGCAGCAACGGGTTCACTGGATCCCCGAAGAAGTGCCGCTCGCCGATGACGTCAAGGATTGGCACAACAAGCTGTCGCCTGCCGAACGCCATACG
>JBLHKG010000120.1:0-6237 GCA_047619835.1 Alphaproteobacteria bacterium | reverse complement strand
GTGATCAACGCGATTCTCGACGCGCTGGCGCCCCTCGGCGTCACCCATATCGACATGCCGGCAACGCCGGAAGCGGTGTGGCGGGCGATACGGGGGGCGACCCCGGCCACGATCGGCTGACTTCCGTTTCCGAGGCAAATATGGACACGAGTGAAAAGAGGGCAGAAGGGACGTTGGTGATAGGGAGGCGACATGTTCGACTTGGCGGCAAAGTGGTATGCTTCATATGGAATCAATCTTTTAGAGGTTCAGAACGGAGTACCGTGATGGCAACGACCCCTCCAGTGTTCACCGATGGCGAGGCCTATGAACGAATGATGGGGCGTTGGAGCCGTCTCGCCGGAGAAACTTTCCTTGACTGGATCGCTCCGGCGCGTGGTTTGCGTTGGCTCGACGTGGGTTGTGGCAATGGGGCATTTACGGAGCTTCTCGTCGAGCGCTGTTCGACTTCGGCCGTGACGGGAATCGATCCATCGGAAGGGCAGCTCGATTATGCTCGCTCCCGTTTGGACGCAAATGATGTAGATTTTCGTCAGGGTGATGCTCTGGCGCTACCGTTTGAAGACAACGAATTTGACGCTGCCGCAATGGCACTGGCGATCAATTTCGTGCCTGATCCCTCAAAGGCGGTCGCCGAAATGGTCAGGGTGGTGGAGCCAGGTGGTCTGATCGCCACGTATATGTGGGATGTCCTGGGTGGTGGCTTCACAATGGAGCCGCTCCGCAAGGCACTCAAAGAGATCGATATTCCGACACCGATCCCGGGCGCTGAGGTGGTCCGAATTGAAAATCTGGAGAGGCTGTGGAATGAGGCTGAACTCAACGACGTCGCAACACGGCGCGTCGACATAACGGTCACCTACGCCGATTTCGAAGACTTCTGGATCGCTAACACGAGCATCCCGAATTCGGTTTCGAATGCAATAGCGAAACTCGCTCCGGCAGATGGCGAAAAACTCAAGGAACGTTTGCGCGAAACATTATCCACCGACGCTGACGGGCGAATTTCATATGGTGCCTGTGCCAACGCCGTCAAAGGCAGAGTCCCATAATTTTTTGGCGATATCGCTCCAGGATAAGCAGTCGAAAACCACCTGATCCAGCCGAAAATTTTCAGACGATGAGAAGCAGGCAACATCCAACTGGTTTAGATGTAAAGAATGATAAGGTACGCGCCTGACGCTTATCCACCCCATAAACCCGCCCACAAATCCAGAGCATCCCGCCTTGTTCAGCCGCCTCACTCGCAAATGGCTTAGCCTGCCCGGCAATCTGCGCGGCATCATGCTGATATCGGTCGGCACCATTCTGTTCGCGCTCACCGACATCGTGGTCAAGACGCTGGGCCACAGCTTTCATCCGTTTCAGCTCAGCCTGTTCCGCTATGTCGTCGGGTTTCTGATGCTGACGCCGATTTTCTGGCGCATGGGACGCGGCGGGCTGAAGACCAGCAGGATCGGGCTGCATCTCGGGCGGCTGGTGCTGGCCACGCTGGCGCAGCTCGGCTTCTTCATCTCGGTGATCAATCTGAAACTCGCCGATGCAACGGCGCTGATGTTCTCCAAACCACTTTTCACCACAATCGTTGCAGTGATTATCCTGTCGGAGCTGGTCACCGCGCGGCGGTGGGTGGCGACGGCGGTCGGTTTCACGGGCGTCGTCATCATGATGCGCCCGGGCAGCGGCGTGATCGATCCGGTTGTTCTGATCGCGGTCGGCGCCGCGCTGACTTTCGCCATCGCCAATGTTCTGATCCGGCTGATGTCGTCGACCGAGCCGCCCAACCGGATTCTGTTTTACTATCATGCCGGCGGCATCGCCCTGCTGGCCGTGCCGGCGATGTTCGTCTGGAAAATGCCGGTCGGCATCGAATGGGGCCTTCTGTCGCTGGTCGGTGTGCTGACCACGCTCGGGATGATCTGCTGGGTGCGCGCCTTTTCAGTCGGCGAAGCCAACGCCATCGGGCCGATGGAATATGTCCGGCTGATCTATGCCGGGCTGTTGGGCTATTTCCTGTTTGGCGAGGCCGTCGATATCTGGACCCTGGTCGGCGGCGCGATCATCGTCGGCAGCACGCTCTACATCGCCCGCGATGAAGCGCGCCGCTCTAGTGGGTGATTCCAATCCAGGCCGGGTCGGCTAAAACCGCTCAGTTGATCGGCGCGAGGAGCCGGGGCTCGGTTACCAGCTGCCGCACGCCGTGTGAGTGCTTCTCCTTAAAGACATCGCCTGCCTCTGCCCATCGGTGAAGCGAGCTCACATCAAGCCTGGCGCAGTTTGGACGCACGCTCCAGGTGACCTGAAGCGGCGAGCAGACCGATTGTGTGAATTTCGGTCCGGTCGTCGATCCGGCAAACACCACCGGGGCGCCGGTTCCACCCGGCAGGGCTTTCGCCTGATGGAGTTCGTTCACCCGTTTCCCCCGATAGATGAAATCGTTGAAATTCAGTGCTTTGGGGTCATTCACGAGGAGAAACGCCTGGGCCTCTACGCGCAGCTGAGGGTTTGCACAGGCCTTGCTCAGGCAGGCGCCGAGCCCGGGGCCCGGGGCGACGTCGCAGGACGAGTACACCCAGTGAACCTCGATTGTGTCGCCCGGCTTGACGCCCTGGAAAGCCCCGTTGCCCTTCGCCGGATCAACCATCTCCGCCTTGCTCAGCCTGCCGGTATCATTACACCGGTAACCGCCATGCAAGCCTGTGCCGGCAAAAACCGAGAATCCCGGACCCTTATGTTCTGCGTTGGTATGGGTGTGGATATTGCAGAGATTCATCCGAGAGGCCGCCGGCGCCAGCGTAAAGGCTCGCTGATTGGCGCCGGCGGCGCTCGATATATCCCTGGGTGTTTGAGGCCCGAAGCCCGTGCAGGGCTGTTGTGCCGACGACGGCGTGGCGGTGCCGAGTGCGGCGCCAAGGAACAGCGCGCCAGCCACAAAATTTCGAATGGTCATTTACCTCTCCCAATCAATGCGTCCGGAATGCTGTGCTATCTCAGCGCAGCGTATCCAGCACCGCCATCGCGCTGGCCCAGCTGTTGGTCGCCGCGGCCTCATTCCATGATTTTGAGTTGGATGGCGCGGTATAGCCGTGGGGTACGCCGGGATAGACGGTGATCTCGACATTCGCCATGCCGTCGGTCGCGGCGCGGATTGTGGCCAGCGTGTCCGGCGGGCAGGCGGTATCCTCATCGCCCCAATGCAGCCGGATGGGGGCATCGCCGATATCGGCCAGCGCATCGAGATAATGCTGGACCGCTGTGCCGTGAAACGCGAAGCCGGCATCGCAGCCCAGCCGGGCCGGGCCGAGCAGCGCGAACGGCCCGCCAAAGCACAGCCCAACGGTGGCGAACCGTCCGTTGCACTCAGGCAGGGCTCGCAGCGCCGTCATGACGTCGGAAAGGTCCTGTACGCCGCCCTCGATCATCGGCACCCGGTCGGCGGAACGCTCACTGGCGCGCTTTCTGCCCTCCTCGGTGCGGTCCATCGGACCTGAATCACCGCGCCAGAACAGATCGGGCGCCGCCGCCACAATGCCCTTGGCGGCAAGATCGTCGGCAATGCCGCGCACATCGGCATCGACGCCGAAAATCGATGACATAATGATCAGTGCCGGGCCGGAACCCGACGTCGGCAGCGCAAGGTAACAATCGAATTCCCCGCCGCCGCTGGCGGCAATCTTGATATCAGGCATAGTGGGTCTCCCTTGAGTGGATTTGCCAGGAACCTTAGCGCATGGCGCAGGGATTGTCTGGCCCGGATACCCTGTTTTTCGTCATGTTCGGGCATCACCACTGGTGATGACGTTTCCTCTGTAGCCGATTAAGTCGCCTTCGGCGCCGCCTGCGCACCTCGTACCAGTCCACCCGGCAAGGCATCTGTTGCTTCGCCGTCGCGATAGGTGATTTCGCCGGACTTTACCGTCGCGACATAGCCGTCGGCTTTCTGGATCAGGCGCTTTGCACCCAAGGGCAAATCATGGACCATCAGCGGTTTGCGGATGGTCAGCTTTTCATGGTCGATCACGTTGATGTCGGCCTTGTAGCCGGGCGCGAGGACGCCGCGGTCGAGCAGCCCGACGGCTGCCGCTGAATCGCCGGTCATGCGCTTGATCAGCCAGCTCACATCGAGCGCCCCCTCCGCCCGGTCGCGGCCCCAATAGGTCAGCAGATAGGTCGAATAGCTGACATCACAGATATGGGCGACATGCGCCCCGCCATCCGACAGCGAGATGATCGAGTTGGGGTTCTCCATCTGCTCGCGGCAGGCATCGAGAGAGTAATTGGCGAAATTATTGTTGGGGCTGAAGATCATCTGCATGCCGTCTTCCTCCAGCAGCAGGTCATAGACGATCTCATCGACGCTCTTGCCGGTTCGCTCCGCCGTGGCGGCTACCGAGGCTTCGCGCGGCGGCGCATAATCGGGCGGATCGTTAAATGGGAACTGATAGTCGAAATTGCGGACCCGGCGAATTAGCTGGTCGATGTCGTGTTCCGGTTTCTCGGACAAAAGCTGGGCGCGGAAGGACGCATCGCGCATGATCGCGACGCGCTCCGCCAGCGATTTGTCTTCGATCTTCTTATAGGACGGGTGATAGCAGAGCCCGTGGCGGCCGAGATCGAGCCCGAACAAAGTGCCGATCGGGCGCGGCGCGATCTGGGCACGCATCGGCAGCCCGTCGGCCACCGCGCTGTCGATCATGTTCATGAAATCCTTCCACCCGTCGGGGTCGCGGTTCTGCTGCAGGATGGTGATCGAGAGCGGCCGTCCCGAGGCCTCCATCATGCCGCGCATCAGGGCGAATTCGGACGGCCGGCGCTCCGGCGTCAGATCGGAAATCAACTGCATCACCCCGGCGCCGGCGTCACGCAATCCCATAACGATGCCGGTAAGCTCTTCCGCCGCCGCGTCCCAGGACGGGATCGGCTCGCCCGCAACCGTGCGATGGTTGAGCGTCCGCGAGGTGGTAAATCCCAGCGCGCCGGACCGGATGGCCTCTGCCGTAATCGCGCGCATCTGAGCGATATCGTCGGCGGTGGCGACCTCGCGCCGCATCGCGCGTTCGCCCATCACATAGACGCGGACGGCGGAATGCGGCAGCTGGGCGCAGATATCCATATCGTGCCTGCGGCGCTCCAGCGCCTGCAGGAAATCCTCAAAACTGTGCCAGTCCCAGTCGAGCCCTTCATCGAGCACCGATGCGGGAATGTCCTCGACGCCCTCCATCAGCTCGATCAGCAGCTGGCGGTCGCCGGCCTTGAGCGGCGCGAACCCGACGCCGCAATTGCCCATCACCGTGGTGGTCGCGCCGTGCCAGCCGGATGACAGCAGCCGGTCCTCGAACAACGCCTGACCATCATAATGCGAATGGATGTCGACCCAGCCCGGCGCGACGAGTTTGCCCCGGGCGTCGATTTCCTCCTTACCCGAGCCGACGATTTCGCCGATGGCGACGATCTTGCCGTTTTCAACGGCGACGTCGGCCTCAAACAGTGGCGCACCGCGCCCATCGGCGACGCTGCCGCCGCGTATCACGAGATCATGTGTCATGGGTTTCTCCTTTGAGAGCTGGAACAGGTTGGCCCCAAAAACCAGCTAGGTCAAAACGGAATTTCTTCATCTAGGTCGATGCCTTCGGGGTTCATGATCAACTCATTCAGCTCATTGAGCAATTGCGGCTCTAGGTCCTTGCTGTATCTCTTTTTTATGTTTTTGTAAAAATCTTGTAGATCTTCGTCACCGACTACCCATCCCACTTGGTTGTTGTATTGTGGGTTTTTGACTAATTGTTCGATCTGAGGGATTGTAAAATCAGTGTGAAGAGTTAGTTTTCCAATCAATTGGTGGGTCTTAGAAAGTCCTCATTGGTATGTTTTTGTGTCGCCAGTTTTATTGTTTCTCTGAACTCGTTATATTCTTCGTATTCTTTACAGAAAGAGGGGACCCCAGAGCCGAATTTCCTGCCGGTTAAGCTCTTCAAGGCATCATTTATTTTTGCTTCTCTGTTTCTATAAAATTCATCAACTATTTGTTCTGGGATTAATAACTCTATTTCATCGTTGTCTATTAGGGCGATTAATTTTTTAACTCTTCAATATCTTCATTCGTAAAATGATAAAATGATAAGAGGATGTTGGTGTCGATAAATAATTTCATGAATCTAAATCGTATGTCCGAGTAAATTATACGTCTGAAATAATGACTTTAGAACTCTAGCCCGTCTGCACCCTCGCGGGCGAAGG
>JBLHKG010000119.1:0-6243 GCA_047619835.1 Alphaproteobacteria bacterium | reverse complement strand
GCGCGCCAAGTTCGGCCATTTGCTCAAATAGTAACAAAGATAAAAAAACAGGAGAACAATTGTGACTGACCAGATTTTGAGCCTTGAGGCCCTTGAAGCAAAACTGTTTGCCATGGCCAACGAACATTTCGAGTCGAGGGAGTACCGGCATCTTTTCTCAATTCCGCTCACCCTCGATTCTGCCCGCCATTATATTCAGCAGCGCCAGCATTTCGTGTTTAACCGCCGCTGTTGCTGGGCTGCGGTGCAATCCAGCGCGCCGTTCGACGTCAAGGGAATGATCTGGGAGCACGAGCAGGACGAGCTGCAGGGCGACGCGGAACGCGGCGTCGCGGATCACTACACGCTCGGTATTCAGGAAGGCGCCTCCGTCGGTCTCAGCCCGGCGGATTTTGAGAACTCGCCGCCGCCCGGCAGCGTGGAAATTGCCTGTTATGCCTGGCTGCATCTGGCGCGCGACAAACCCTGGCTCGAAGGGCTGGCGTCGTCCTCGATCCTGGAGGTCGCCAATTCGGACGCGGTCGTCAAATCCGGGGGAATTTCGCGCCATATGGGCAACAAAATGCGCGATGATCTGGGCATCGGGTTCGACAAGCAGCATTCCAATGCCGAGCATGTCGTCGCCGAGCTGGAGCATGCGACGCTGCTGTCGATCGCTGCCAGGAAATACGGACAGACCGCCGAGGGTCAGGCGCAAATTCTGCGCGGCGCCCGGGCGAGCCTGACGGTGGATCGTATCTACAGGGGCGCGCTTGCCCATGAAATGGAAGCGCTGAGCGCGGCCGCCGCAGCGTAATTTCGAGTTCTTTCCTAATAATTTCCGCGCGGGGGCAGCCCCAGTCTGTGCTGGCCATACATGGTGCTGGTTATGTCCCAGTTCAGCGTCACATGGTGAGACATGGCGTGGATGTCGCGCCAGGCGCGCTCAACCTGGTTGCCAAGATTGATGCCGTTGACGCCGGTCACGCTGTAGAGACCGTCAATACCCTGGACCGCCAGCTTGAGGATAAAGGCCTGGGTCAGCCGGTTTCGTAAGCGCATTTCCGGGGTGATTTCCCGCCCCGCGTCCGCAGCCTCATGAGTCTCCCGCAGGTCGCGCAGGATCATCAGCCGTCCTGCATCGACAGCGGCGCACGCTTCGGCAACAGCGGATTGTACGGCGGCGAAGTCGGCGACTGTGCTGCCGGCCCGCATGCCGCGGGTCTTCTGTACGCTTGTGATGCTGATAAATGCGTCAATTGCGCCCTGCAGCGCTCCAAGCGCCGGGCCGCTGATGGCGACCGGGATGCCGGCGAACATCGGGATGCCATAGAGTGGCTTCTTCGTGGCCCGGTATCCCGGCGAATTTCCTGACATCACATCGGCGAACAGAAGCTGCCGGTGAGTGGGCACAAACACATCTTCGCAGACGATGCTCTTGCTGCCTGTTGCCGCCAGCCCGTTGGTGAACCAGTCATCCTTGATGGTGTAATCCGCCTTCGGCACCAGCATGAAGCCGGGCGCCGGCGCGCCGTCGGGACCGGCGCCGGGGAAACGCGCCCCGAGAAGCCCCCACTCGCCATGATCGCAGCCGCTGGCAAACGACCAGCATCCGCCGATGATCCAGCCACCCTCAACCGGTTTTGCTTCGATGACAGGTCCGTAGGAGCCGAAAATAATCGCATCCGGATCGTCGCCCCAAACATCTTCCTGAGCCTGAAGCGGGAATCCGGCGGCGATCCATTGATGCGTCATGCCAAGGCCGGACACCCAGGCCGTTGATGTGCAGCCCCGGCCGATCTCGCTGTTAATTCGGATCACCGTTCCGAAATCATACTCAAAACCGCCGAAGCGTTCCGGCTGTAAAATGCGAAAAATCCCGGTCTCGCGTAGCGCGGCCATTGTTTCGGGGGCAATCGATCGCCGCTTTTCCGCGTCGTCCGCGTCGTCGCGCACCATCGGGATCAGCGCCCGGGTGCGCTCCACCAACTCGTCCCGGGAAATTTCTGCGGTGCTTCTGGCGGCACTGTCCATGTGTAATCTTTCGTGGTTGGCGAGCGGCTTGTCAAATCACTCCAGAATGCTTTCGACCCAGCTTGCGATAGACAGAAGCTGAGTGTCTTCCCAGCGCGGGCCGACCAGCTGAATACCGACAGGCATTCCGTTCGGTCCCTTATGGGTTGGCAGCGTGATTGTCGGCACATGGAGGATTGTCCAGTATCCCTGAAAGCGGGGATCGCCGGTCTTCTCAAGCCCCACCGGTGCTTCACCGGCCACCGCCGGGGCCAGCAGCACATCAACCTCGTCGAACACGGCATCGATTTGTTGCCGACTTTCCGCCGCCAGCGTGATGGCCTCGTTATATTCCCCATACGCCATTGAAGTACCGTTTTCGATCTGCTTTGCGAGACCGTCGCTGATCTTTGCCCGGTTATGTTGCCAGTGATAGCCGAGCACGCGACTTCGCTCATAATCATTGATCCGGTTTCGCATCGCTGCCAGGGCTTCGAAAGTCGAGGGCATCTCAATCGGGATGATCTGTGCGCCGGCGGCGGCCAGGCGTTCGGCACTGTCCTCGATGGCATCGACGGTTTCCGGCTGAGCGGTCTCCCACAGCTGGGTTCGGCAGAAACCGATGCGGGGTTTGGATTCGGCGCTCGGCGTCACCGTAGGGCGGTTGAGGATCGCGGCGGCGATGGCGTCGACGTCACTGATCGACCTGCCCATGAAACCGATCGTGTCCAGATTCTCCGCGGCGAACATCAGCCCGGCGCGGTTGATAATGTTGTAGGTCGGTTTGTAGCCGACGATGCCGCAGAAGCTGGCCGGCCGCAGCACCGAGCCGCCGGTCTGGGTGCCGAGCGCGCCATGCACCTGAAAATCCGCCACCGCTGCCGCCGAGCCTGAGGACGAGCCGCCGGGCGTGCGGGTCGAATCGTGTGGATTGGTAGTGGCACCGGGATGCATGCCGGCGAATTCGCAGGTGACGGTCTTGCCGAGGATCACCGCGCCGGCCGCCCGCAGCATGGCAACTGAGGCGGCATCCGCTGGAGGGCGATGTCCGGCATAGATCGGCGAGCCCATTTCGGTCGGCATGTCAGCGGTGTCCAGCACGTCCTTGATGCCAATCGGCACGCCGTGCAGGGGGCCTTTTACCGGGGCGCTATCCAGCGCCTGCGCCTGGGCCAATGCGTTTTCGGGATCTATATATGCCCATGCCTTGACCGCGCCGTCGCGCGCCTCGATGCGGTCGAGACAGGCGCGGGTCACCGCCTCTGCCGTGGTCTCGCCGGCGGCGATGGCACGAACGATCCCGGTCGCCGATTGCTGGTTGAGAGGCTCAGTCACGTTCTGCTTTATCCTTTTGGGTCGTACATCTGAAGTCCCTCGATGGCATCGAGATCCTCGGCGCGGGCGCGCAGCTCAATGGTGTTGCGGTCCGGGTCGCGGACAAACAGCGAGACATGACCGTCGCGCCTGAACATCACCGGTCCCTGGGTAATGGCGATGTCATGCGCTTTTAGAATCCCCATGGTCTCGGGGATCGACGAGACACGCAGCGCCATGTGGGTGAGGCCGGCATGCTTGGTCTCGACATCCATCAGGATGTTGCTGTCTGGATGGTCGTCATTGGCGTTGACCACGAGGTTTAACTCAACGTCTCGGCTGTTGCGGATGATGATGACCGCGTCGAGCTCGACTTTCTGGATCACCTCAAAACCGAGCACCGCATAGAAGGCAAGCGCGCGGTCGGCATCGCGCACCCGCACGCCGATATGATCGACGCGTTCCACGGTAATGGTGTCGATTGACATGAATGTGTTCTTTCCGCCTATTCCGCCGCGTCGCGCATCGGGCGATGGGTGAGCAGATTCGACGGTTTGCCGCCTGTATCGTAGGCGATCTTGCCATCCTCGGTTAGCGCCTGAATGCGGTCCCACTCCTTGTGATAGACCGCGTTATGGCCGGTAAAGCGCGGCATGACATAGCGCGAGAACATCTCCATCGACCGGCTGATCTTCTGGAAATCGCACCATTCATGGGCGGTCAGCATCAAGCCGCCGAATCCGCCGGTCGCCGCCACCTTCTGCTCGACCCAGGCAATGGCATCGTCCGGCGTGCCGATTACCCAGTCGCGCATTTCTGCGCAGCTTTCCGCCGTGAAGTCTTCGAATGTCTGGCCCTCATGCTGCTGGAAATGTCCGCGCAGCCCGACAGCGGAAAAATACTCCGCCTCGCGGAGGATGCCGGCACGCACTTCCTCCATCGCCCGCTCCCTGGTCTCGGCGATATGCATATAGGTGGCGATCCGCCAGTTATCGCGGTTGGCCTCGCGGCCCGCCGCGCGGGCGCCCTTTACGACATGCTTCCAGTTTTCCTCCGGCTGGATGCGGGTTTTGCCGGCGGGTGACATCCAGATCATGTCGTGCTTGCCGATCAGCTCCAGATTGGCCGGTGTCGCCGCCGACGGCATGGCGAGCGGCAGGCGCGGGTTCTGATAGGACCGAAGCTGGAGCTGCATATCGTCGAACTGCCAGAACTCGCCGTGATGGCTGATCGGCTCATCCGCTTCGAGCAGGCGGACGATCACGTCGATGGCCTCGTGCAGCATCGGGTAGAGATTGGCGTTCTCCATATTGAACAGCATCTTGTCGGTCACCAGGCTGCACGGCCCGACCCCGAGGATCGCGCGGCCATGCGTCAGGTGGTCAAGGAAGCACATGCGCTCGGCGAGATAGAACGGATGGTGGAACGGTGCGCTGAACACCGATGTGCCGAGCCGGATGCGCTTGGCATTGGCGGCGGCCATCGACAGCGCCATCTCGGGCGCCGGCATGGTTTCCCACCCGCCCGAATGATGCTCGCCGATATAGGCCTCATCGAACCCCAGCTTCTCGACCAGATGGATCAGCTCGATATCGCGCTGAAAGGCCAGCGTCGGATTTTCGCTCGGGTGATGGCACGGCATCATGAAAAGGGAAAATTTCATGGCGAACCTCCTGTTGGTTTCCTTTGGGTAGTATTTTGCACCGGTCCGGGGCGAAACGCTACCGGCGAAGCTGGACGGGAGCGCCGCCAATGCGCCATCCTCCTGTCAGGTTGCTGCGTCGGCATTTCTTTGGGGTGGATGAATGGGACAGGTTGGGCTGATCGGGCTGGGCACGATGGGACGGGCGCTGGCGGAATCGCTGGCGCGCGCCGGTCTGGAGGTTCACAGCGTCGATCCGCTCGATGCCGCGCCGGCTGCTGTTGACGGGGTCACTATCCATGCCGGCATCGCATCGATGGCCTCGGCCCTCACGCCGCCGCGCCGCATATTGATGATGGTGACCGCCGGGGAGCCGGTAGACGCCGTGATCGCTTCCTTGAAAACATGCTGCAGCGCCGGCGACATCCTGATCGATGGCGGCAACTCGTTTTATCGCGACACCGAACGCCGCGCCGCCGCTCTGGCAGGTGCAGGATTGTACTATCTAGGCGCCGGTATTTCGGGCGGTGAGGAGGGGGCGCGCAACGGCGCATCGGTGATGGTCGGCGGCGCGACGGAAATTTACGCGGCGGCGGAAGACATTTTCACCGCCATCGCCGCCCGGCGGGGTGACGATGTGTGCTGTGCGCGGGTCGGTCCCGGCGGCGCCGGGCATTTCGTCAAGATGGTCCATAACGGCATCGAATACGCGCTGATGCAGGCGATAGCCGAGGCGCATTTCCTGCTGCATCGCGGCGCCGGACTGTCGCACGGCGAGATCGCATCGGTGTTCCGCGGCTGGAACACAGGCGTGCTGGAAAGCTATCTGCTCGGCATTGCCGCCGACATTCTGACAACGCAGGATCCGGAAACCGGCGGCGCTTTGCTGGATGTGCTCGATGATGGCGCGCGCGAAAGCGGCACCGGACGCTGGGTGGTGACCGAGGCAATGGCGCTCGGCGTCCCGGTGCCGTCAATCGCCGAGGCGGTGGCGGCGCGCAGCCTGTCGGGTCAGGCAGATATCCGCACGGTGCTTCACGTCGATACCGGGTCCGCATTGTTTGAGGCGACAGATGCGTATGTCGACGGCGTGCGCGCCGCGCTGACCGGCTGCATGGTGTCGGCGTTCGCCCAGGGAATCTCGATCCTGTCGGCGGCAGGCGCGCGTGACGCATGGTCGCCCGATCTGGCGGAAATCGCCCGCATCTGGCGCAAGGGCTGCATCATTCAGGGGGGATTTCTGGAGACCATTGAGGGCGCGTTTTCACGGCAGCAGGATCTGCCCCATCTGCTGA
>JBLHKG010000118.1:0-6259 GCA_047619835.1 Alphaproteobacteria bacterium | reverse complement strand
TGCCATAGGACATAATGCCGTCTTCGGGCGGCTTGCCCTCATCGCGGGCGGCCAGCAGGGCCGCGACATGCGGCGGCGGCGTCCAGTCATTGGCGCGGTAGGATTTCGGCTCTTCCATGTCCTCGGGTTTGTACATGTCCCAGTAGCGGCCGGGCGGGGTAAATGGGTGATGCGGGTCCGGAAACGACGCCATCAGGAAGAACGGCGCATCGGCGCCTGACGCGGCGTAATCCCGCACCCATTGATCGCTCTGCCCGGCGATATAGGCGGTCGGGTAGAGTTCTTCCGGCAGCGCAGTCCGCCATGCCTGTCGCACCGAATAATCATGGGGGAGGCTGTTCTTCGGGCCGCGCAGTTCGTCGCCATCGGCACGCTGGGCACGCAGCCAATGGGCATAATCGCCGCCCACCTGATCGCCATGGCCATAGCACATATCGACATGGTCGAACCCGTAATAGGGCCGCTGGACCGATGCCTCGGGGCTTTCCCAGAAGGCCGGCTTTTCCTGACCGTAATTGCCATCGCGATAGGCGTCGAGCCGAGCCTCCTCCAGCCCGTCCGGTGGCGCTGTATAGCCTTCAGGCACGGGGGCCGGGGTGGTCATCGGCGCGTTGTCGGTGAAATTCTGCAGATGGCTTTTGCCGATCAGCGCGGTGCGATAGCCGTCCCCCTGCAGCATTTTGACGAAGGTATTGGATTGCAGCGACAGCGGGATGCCGTTATGGCGCACCCCGTGGACGGAAGGTGTCCGGCCGGTCATCAGCGTCGCCCGGTTGGGCATGCAGACGGGGTTTGAAACATAGAAATTGTCGAACCGCACGCCGCGTTCGGCGATGGAATCGATATGCGGTGTCTTGAGGATTTTATGGCCGTAGCAGCCGAGATAATCGGCCCGGTGCTGGTCGGTAATAAACAGCACGAAATTTGGTCTTTTGGTCACTTCAGGCCCCCTCTAGCGCTCATTCCGTCAACTTTGGGAATATTTCTCGGAGGCCAGCCATTCCCGCGGAATCGTGCGGTTGGTGTCCATATCCTTCATCTTTCGATAGACCACCGCGCCGGCGGCGGCAAACTGCATGCCGAGCCCGGTATTGTTCTTGTAATAGATGATCTTGCCGTCCTGCTGCTTGACCGTTTTGCGTTCCGCCAACAGGTCGCCGAGTTCGTGCACATGGTCGGCATCGACCGCGCCGCTTTCCATCGCGTCGAGCAGCTCGACCTGATTATTGCTTTCCACGCTGGCCCAGTCATTGACGATGATATCGTCCGCCCGGGCGAACCCGGTCGCATCGATTTCGGAGCGCTGGGCGATGACATCGGTATTGACGATGGAAATGACCATCTGCCCCTCCTCGAGCAGGTTGCCGTCGAACAGCGGCTTTGTCGTGTTGGTTGCGCAGCAGACGATGTCGGCGCCCGCTATTACCGCTTCGGAGCTGTCGACTGGTACGATCTCAACACCCGGCAGATCGAGATGGCTGGCGAAATGCTCGCGATGTTCGGCGGTTGGACTGAAGACGCGGATGCGCTTGATCGACGGGCGCACAGTACAGATGGCGGTCGCGTTGGAGCGCGCCTGCCGCCCTGTGCCAAACAGGCCAAGCTCGACGACATCGTCCCGGGCGATGGCATCGACCGCGGCGCCTGTGGTAGCGCCGACCCTGAGACCGCTCAAATAGGATTCGTGCAGAAATGCCATCGGCTCGGCGGTCGCAAGGTCATAGAGGATGATCACCGTCCAGTTAACCGGTTCCGGGTTGCTCTGGATTTTGCGTCCCGGGCTGGTGCTGTCTTCCATAATGCAGTTCGATCCGGCGCGAACGCAGGCCATGCCGTAGCTCGGCACGGCGCCGACATGAACATTGGCGGAGTACTGGCGGTTGGGATCGGGTGTTTCGGCGCGGTAGCGGACGCGCGGCATGGTGACCGCTTTTCCTTCCGCGTAATCGCGAAACGCCACCCGCATGGCTTCGATACATTCCGCCATCGACAGATGCTGGCGGACATCGTCGTCGCTGATGATTATTGCCATAAAATTTCTCCCCCTTTGGGCACTACGCTCGATTATATTGCGAGCAGTTATTGGCAAGGTATAACATTGCTGACGGCCTCTGGCTCTACTCCCGGCTCCCAGTGGGCCCTGAATTATTGGCGGCATCCGGTTTATGGCCTTTATTGACAGTCGCGCGCTGGCCGACGGCACGCTGATCGAGCGCGATCTCTGCATTATCGGCGCCGGACCCGCCGGTATCGCCATTGCCCGGGAATTCATCAAGTCGGGAATGCGGGTTGCCCTGCTGGAAAGCGGCGATGTCGCGCCGGATGACGGGCCGCAGGGCCTTGCTGCGGGCGAGAGCATCGGCCTGCCCTACCCACCGCTCGACAAGGTTCGTATTCGGGCCTTTGGCGGGTCGACCTGGCACTGGGGCGGCAACATAAGGCCGCTCGAAGAGATCGATTTCGAGGAGCGGGACTGGATTCCGCATAGCGGCTGGCCGATTGGCCGCGACATTCTCGATCCCTATTACAAACGCGCGCGACCGATATTCGGCGTGCCGGACACGGTTTTCAACGAGGATATCTGGCGGCGCGTTATCGGCAGCCCCTGGAACACGGGGAATACCGACAAGGCAGCGATCCTCAACCAGCTTTTTCATACTGTCGGCGGCGCCGGTCGCTTTTCCGGCGATCTGTGGCGGGATCCGCTGGAGAAGGCCTCGGCGCTCGAAATCTATCATCACGCGACCGCCATGGAGGTTACGCTCAAGGACTCCCATCGCAGTGTTTCAGAAATACCGGTGCGCACGGCCAATGGCCGGAATATCCGGTTTCGCGCCAAGGCCTATGTGCTGGCGGCGGGTGGCATTGAAACGCCGCGTTTCCTGCTGCTGTCGAACCGTCAGGAATCCGCCGGTGTCGGCAACCGTGCCGATCTGGTCGGCCGCTATTTCATGGAGCATCTGACGGTTCCCAACTATGCGCGGTTCTATCCGGCGAATACGTCCCTGCCGCTCGGATATTACCGCGGTGTCGACCGTGATTGGGGGGAGACCTGGGGAATTCTCCGCATGTCGGACCGCGAAATGCGGGACCATCATTTGCCCAATGTGAGGTTCCAGATCTCCTCCGAGATCAACGAATTCAACAAGGATGTCGAGCGCCCCGGCATGCAGTCGCTTCGGACACTTCTTGGACTTCAGACCTCGCCGAAGGGGGATGATCTCGGTCGTCACATCGCCAACATGATCGCCGATATCGATCAGGTGGCCGATGCCGCCTGGTACCGGATACTGCATCATCCCAACTATCCCCTGCGCTATGTCGATGTGGTGCATATCGGCGAGCAGACCCCCAACCCCGACAGCCGCGTAAAGCTGTCATCAAGGCGCGACCGTTATGGCCAGCAGATGTGTGTTCTCGACTGGCGCATCCAGCGCCTCGACAGCGATGGCGCATGGCGCACCGCCCAACGGCTCAAGGTGGGGCTCGCGAAGGCGGGGCTCGGCCGTCTTGATGTCAATTTCGACAAATCGGTTTTTGCCAAATTTTCGCCCAAGCCACATTTTCACCACATGGGCACAACAAGGATGCATGACGATCCGGCAAAGGGCGTGGTCGATGTAAATTGCCGGGTACACGGGCTGGGCAATTTGTTTATCGCCGGCTCCTCGGTTTTTCCGACCGGCGGCAACGCCAACCCGACTTTGACCCTGACCGCGCTGGCGATCCGTCTTGCCGATCATCTGAAGAAGGAGTTCACCTGATGGCCCCGCGCGAGATTAACCGGCGGATGGTTCTGGCGGCGGCGCCGGCCGCGGCTCTGTTGCCCTTTCTGCCGTTCAGAATTGCGGGTGCCGCCGCGCCGTCGTCCTTCGCGGCTCTGGTCGGATCGGTTTTGACCCATGGCGCCAGTGCTATGGCGATTGGCGCCGCCTATCTGAAATCCCGGACGGAGGAGCTTGACGCTGTGGCACTGTCGATGGCGCTCCAGAGAACGCTGGCATTGCCAAAGGTTGCCAGCGAAGAGATCGGTCGGGCGATGTTCCGCGATGCGGTCCGCCGGGCGGCACGCCGCGATATCCGCCAGGGCGAAATCGTGGAATTTGATGGAGCTGTGTTAAGCCGAACCGAAGCCCGGCTTTGCGCGCTGGTCTATCTGACCCGGTCGGCGGTATAGCCATGATGTCTCGCCTGTTCCGGTTCTGGTATGCCCGAATTGTCCTGTCACTCAGCCTTCTGTGGCTGGTCTTCGTGGTGGCGCTCGATATTCGCTATGAGATGATGCCGCGCACAACATTGGGCGGTTTGAAAATCCTGATTGTGGGCTGGATCGTCGCTTTTCTGCTCTATGTCGGCTTCAGGCTAATTAAATCAAGGGCTGGAAAGCGCGTATGAAAATTACCTTCATCGCCCATGCTTCTATCCTGGTTGAAACACAGGGCGTCACCATCCTGTCGGATCCCTGGTGGCAAGGGCCCTGTTTCGGCGCTCAATGGTGGCTGCATCCGAACGCGCATCTCGAGCCGATTAACGCGCGGGCGCCGGATTTTATCTATATCTCGCATGGCCATTCCGACCATCTCCACCACGCCACGCTCCGGCGACTGCCTAAAACGGCCAAGGTGCTGGTGTCGGATGCGCTCGATATCGCCGGGCCGATCACCGATCTCGGCTTTGACGTCATCCCGGTTTCCGCCAAAGTGCCGGTTGAGATCGCCCCCGGCGTCAAGATCGAAATCACCCCCACCATGGGCGGCGATACCTTCATGGTGATCGATGATGGCAAGGAGGTCTGTTTCAATTTCAATGACGCGGTACACGCGACGCCCGACGATTATCAGGCGCGCTGCATCGCCGATCTGCTATCCCGCTATCGCGGCCCCGATTATCTGTTCTGCGGGTACGGGACAGCTTCGCACTTCCCCAACTGCTATAGCGTGCCGGGCATGGATGCGACGGCGACGGCGATTAAGCGCCAGGCCTATTTTAATCGGGTCTGGGCGCGCATCGCGGCGGCGACCAAAGCGCGTTTCGCGTTTCCCTTCGCGGCCGATCTGGCATTCTTCGATGAGGATCTGATGTGGGCGAACGAGCCGGTTCACAATGCCGGTCGGCCGACCGATGTCTTTAACAAAACGAATCCAGATGGCGAAACGCAGGCGATCGATCTTGCCCCGGGATTCTGTATCGATGGTGGAAAAATAGTCCACGAAGTCTTGTTCGAGCCAATTTCCAATGAGGCGCTGCGCGTGGAGCGACCGCGAGACATCAAGGCAGCGAACCAGTTCTCCTGCCCCGACCGGGGCCAGATGGAAGAGCTTGCCGGGCTGGTGAAGCGCAATGTCGATATTTGCATCGATTTTCTGCGCGAGCGAAGACGCGATTACCGCTTCCTGCTGACCCTCAAGGGAGCCGAGGCAGCAATTGAAATTGAAAAAATTGGCAACGAATTCAGCGTGATCGTGGTCGATGCGCCGTTTGACGAGGCCCGTTACGACATCGTCTTTACCACGCGGTTCTCCTATCTGCGGCGCGCGCTGACGACCCAGTATGGTCATGAGGGTATCTTTGTCGGCTCGGGTGGCATCTTTGCCTATCGCGACCGCGCGACCGCCGATCAAAACCTTCACCAGGAACTCTGGGTGCTGCTGCAGGACGTCAAGGACGCGCCGGCGAGCCGCTATGGCGATCAGCCCAAATGGCTGTTCGATCTCAAAACCTGCATCAAGTCTCTGTTGGGGCACAAACCCAGCACGCTTTACGATCTAGGCAGCTGGATCGTTTACAAGGATTAGAGCTTCGCGATTTCAGTGACATATTCGCCGATTGCCATCGAGGATGTCAGGCCGGGCGATTCCAATCCGTACAGGCTGACCAGTCCCGGAATACCGTGATCGGCCGGGCCCTGGATCATGAAATCGATATCGTTGGCGCGCTCCCGGCTAAGCTTGGGTCTTATGCCCGCCCAGCCCGGCGCCAGATCGCCATCCTCAATCCCGGGCCAGAACAGCCGCGCCGCCTCATAAAACCAGGGCGCGCGGGCGGGGTCGATTGTGTAATCGACCTTATCGATGAATTCGGTATCGGGGCCAAAACGGACCTGTCCGCCCATATCCGGGCTGACATGGACGGCATGGGCATGTTGCTGGGGCAGGGGATAGATCAATCGGGTAAACGGGCGCTTGCTCGGCGCCACGAAATAACAGCCGCGGGCGAGAATGACGTCCGGTATGACAGCGGCCGGTATGCCCGCGATGGA
>JBLHKG010000117.1:0-6294 GCA_047619835.1 Alphaproteobacteria bacterium | reverse complement strand
TGGCGGCGATCGACGTGCTTGGCCTGCCGTTCTATGCGGTGCCGATGTGGTCGCAGATCCGCCATGATTACAAGCTCGAGCCGCTCAGCTGGTTCGGCAACATGCCCTGCATCTCGATCAAATGGTCAACCGCCGGCGATGCCTATGTCAATGACGGCAAGGGCGGCAAGGTCGTGGTCATGGGTAAGTCGGGCAACGCGCCGCTGCGCACCCAGTCCGGGGTTTACTGCAACGTGCGTCCTTATGGACCGATCACCGCAGTGCGCTGTATGCCCTGCCTGCCCTACTCCCAGGACAAGAGCGTGTTTGGCGTCAATGCCGAGACCGGCAACGTCCATACCGAAATGAACACGCCCGGCATTCAGCTGGCCTACGCCAACCGTCTGTTCCTCAAGATGGTGCATGAGACCGGCAAGCTCGGCCGGGTCGCCACCAAGCCGACCCAGGCACAGGAAGACGGCATCAATGCCGGGCTGCACAACTGGTTGCTGCAGGGCACCAAGTTCGAGGTCGGTCGTAAATACGCGGTCGATCCCTATGAGGAATTCAAGGAAGAGATCGACAAGATCATTGCCCTGCTGCCGGCCGACTTCAAGGACGGCATGGAAAACTGGGGCGGCCGCATCGAGCAGCATATCGCCGATACCAATTACGGGCTTATGATCTGGGATCTGATCGAGAAGCGCGACTGCATCATTCTGGCGACCGATCTCGACGGCGACCGGCTGACCGATTTGATGGCCGATATTTCCGACCCCTTACGCGCCTTTGGCGGCATGGTCGCCAAGCATCTCGGCCAGGATGTCGATATGCGGAAAGTGTGGACCGATATGGGCTACACCACCGGCAACGGCCGCGACATGACGTCGGTGATGCACCGCATGACGGGCCCGGCGATCCACGAACAGACGCTGGGTTCGGCCGATGCGATGCTGCTGCGGCTGCTGGACGGCGACGAATCAATGGGCGGCACCAAGAGCCCCTACGATCCGCGCATCCATTTCGTGCTGATCCGCGATGCCTATCTCGACGCCAACCCGGGCAATACCGAGCTTGCCGCCTGGCTCAACGATGCGCTGGCCAAGTTCGACGCCGTCTATGGCAGCAACCGCCCCGGCTTCCTCGACGGCTACAAAGCCCTCAAGGACGCGATCACGCCCTGGGGGAAGTAAGTAAAAACACCTGTTCTGCCGCCGTCACTGCACCGATACGGATATGTGTTTCCGGAGCGTGACGGCGGTCGAGCTTTTACCGCGTCGTAACACTGCCTCACCGCGATAGCGCCCGGCAGGCCAGCGCGCCTGTTTGCGTTTCTTGCCGCCATAGCTCAGCCGCCAAGCCTGGTTTCGCGGCATAACAACTGCGTTGTTGTGTAGCGTGCGACCATCGGGTGCGATGATGGTGAGGGTCAGTCGATCCCCCTTGCGCACGCCGAATGCAGTGGCCCACAAGACCAGTGCCGGTGCAGTGGCTGAAAGCCGCGCTGGGCTTGCCGTATCGCGCTTGACGGCGGCGTTCTTGACCGCCCCGGCGGAAAAGCCAACCGCATAGAGCGCCATCGGCTGATAGGCCAGCCGTTCCGGCTTCCGCCACAGCGGTCTCCCGACTGAAGCACAGCCGGCACTTAGCGGCTGGCCCGTAGCTGGATCGAGGACGGCGCCGTCACGCCGAACGGTAAGATGGACATGGGGAAATTCGGTACGTCCTGACAGCCCTACCTTGCCAAGAGGCTGGCCGCGCCGGACCTTTTGCCCGGCCCGCACGACAAGGCTACGGCGCTGCATATGGCAGTACTGGGTTTCCCAGCCGCCGCCATGGTCCACGACGACGCCGTTGCCGCACTCTTTACCGCGAACCGCTTCTCGGTCGGCCACGGTGAGCATCCTCCGACCGGCAACCCGGTCCCTCACGCCGCGGACGATCCCCTCTGCCGCGGCCAGCACGTCGACTCCGCGCCGCATCGCGCCGATATCCCGGATGGCGAAGTCAGTCCCCTTGTGTCCGTCATAGCTGCGAGGACCACAGGTGAAATCGGCGACGCCTTTCCCGGACGCCATGTCGGGATAGTTCATCACCCAGCAATCGGTGCCCGGCATACAATCGATCGGCAGAGAAAACCCGCCTCCGGGCGGCGCACTGCCTGCCATAACACCGCCAGGAAAAAGCAGGATGATCTGCAAAACCACCAGCCCGACGCGCCACATCACCACCCGCTCTTCTTTCCTAAAACTTCATTATACAGCAGTCTCTTCCATCATTTCCTTCACCTTGGATGCGAGCTGCTGCAGGGTAAAGGGTTTAGGCAGGAAATGGATATCATCCGCGACGTCGAGGCGTTTGCGGAAGGAATCCTCGGTATAGCCGGAAATGAAGACGACCTTCATGTCGGGGTGGGTCTCGCGCACCTGACGGATCATCGAGGGGCCGTCCAGCCCGGGCATCACGACATCGGTAATCAGCAAGTCAATCGCATCCGCCTCGCCATTGGCCAGCATGGCAATTGCTTCCTCGCCGCTCGCTGCCTCGACCACGGTATAACCTTTGTTGCGAAGCGCCCTGGCGCCGAACATCCGAACCGCATCTTCGTCCTCGACCAGCATCACCCGCCCCGCGCCAGTCAGATCGCGCTTCTCCGAGATTGCTGCCTCGCCGGCGACCGCTGCGCCGGATATTTCCGCACCCGCTTCATTGCGAGGCAGGTAAATCGTGAAGCACGCGCCATCGCCTTCCGTGGAATCGACAAAGATATGCCCGCCGGTCTGTCGGATGATGCCATAAACGGTTGAAAGGCCGAGCCCGGTGCCGGAGCCGACTTCCTTGGTCGTAAAAAACGGCTCGAAAATTTTCGACAAAAGCTCCTTTGGGACGCCGGTACCGGTATCGGCCACCTCCATCACCACGTAATCGCCGGAAGGCAGGCTCGCATGCAGCGCCTTGTTGCCCTCCGATGCAGTATGGTTGTAGGTCCGGATGGTGACCGCGCCTTGCACCCCGACGGCATCACGCGCATTAACGGCGAGGTTGATGATAACCTGCTCCAGCTGGCTCTGATCCACCTTTACCGGCCAAAGATCGCGCGCATGCACCATCTTGAGCTCAATGTCGGCGCCGATCAGCCGACGGAGCAGATGGGTCAGTTCGGTCAGCACATTGGTAATATTGAGGACCTTGGGCTGCAGCGTCTGTTGCCGCGAAAAGGCGAGCAGCTGGCGTACCAGATTGGCCGCGCGGTTCGCATTCTGCTTGACCTGCATGATATCTGCGAACGACTGATCCTTTGGAGAATGCCGCTGCAACAGCAGATCGCAGAAGCCGATCATCGCCGTCAGCAAATTATTGAAATCATGAGCGACCCCGCCGGCGAGCTGACCGACGAGATCCATCTTCTGCGACTGGATGAACTGATTTTCGAGATTGCGGAACTCGGTCTGGTCAAGCGCATGCACCACCAGACCGCCGGGTCCGTCGGAATCGGCCTCGATCCGCCGGGCGAACAGCGACGCGACAATTTCATCCGGACCCTTAAGAGTAATCTGTAGCGGCGCCGCATCATTGGCGGCAATCGCGCCGGCCACCCATTGGCGGACCCGATCGCGATCATCGTCGATCACAAGATCCCACAAATCGCGTCCGGCTACCGTATCAGGCTCACCGAGGGTCATTCGCGCCAGGGCCGTTGAGCATTCATTGATCCGACCATTTGCATCGAGCAGCGCAATCCCCACCGGCGCTTCGTCAAAAAAGCGATGAAAGCGCTCTTCGGACTGCCGCAGGGCAGTTCGCGTATCGCGTTCGCGGGACAGATCGCGGATCAGGGTGCGGGTCCGGATATTATTGCCGTCATTCAGCACTGTTTCCGAGACATAAGCGGTGAACCGCCGACCGCTGGCATGCTGTAATATTACTTCTCCGACACTAAGGGGACCGAGAGCACTCCATGCCGGAAGAGCGGCGTCCTGTTCGCCGGACAACAGATCGTGCAGATGCCTGTCGCTATCAATCAGTTCCTCTGCGGAGATGCCGACCCAATGCGCAAACGCAGTATTCGCGCTCAGGAAGCGGCCCTCTTCGTCGACAGAGAAATAGCCTACCGGGCAATCATCGAGAAACTGAACCATCCGTGCCTGTTCGGTCGCAATGGCGGCATCAAGGGCGTTGCGCGCGTGGTCCGCCGATAGCGTCCAGAGCGTCCCCTTACCATCTGCCGCCGGCTGCACCGATGCGCGGTACCAGCTTTTGTGACCGTCGGCGGCTATCACCGCAATGGCACTACTTTCGGTATCCCGTGCAGTGGCGGCCGCGATGAGGCGAACAAATGTTTGAAGATTTTCGACTTCCGGCGCCAATATGCCTTTGAGGGTTTCCAGCCCCCCTTTATTGCCGGGCCCCGCCCCCGACGGGCTCAAGCAATCGCGCCAGGCCTGATTGGCAAACAAGGGGGCACCCGTACTATCAGTCAGGAGGATTGCCTGCGGCAGGGAATCCAGCGCCATCGCGCGCCTCGCCGCAGCCCGGTTCGCCCGATTGCCACGAAGCATCGACCAGACAACGACCAGCACAAGCGCGAAAACCCCGCCTAATGCCGCGCCCATTATCAAACCAGGATCATCCATCATCCAATGTTTCGCCAAAATTCTGCCGAGTTTGCCAAGCGGATCAATTTTACCATATAGCCAAATCGTGTTGTGACATCGAACTAATGTCGCGGAAGGCGCCCCGGCCTCATTCCTCTGAGGCTGCATTCCACTGCAAACAGGGTTAACAAGCGGTTAACAGGCGCATCATCTTGAACAGATTGCCGGGCCCCTGCCAATATAGAGGTGAGCGCCAGCATCAACAGGGAGACCCGAAAATGTTACTCGAAGGTTCATGCCATTGCGGACAGGTAAAATATCGCGTGCAGTCGCACACGCCCTATCCGTTTTCGCGCTGCCATTGCTCAACCTGCCGCAAGCTGAACGGCGGCGGCGGTTACACGGTCAATATTATGGCCGATGCCGCCACGCTGGAAATCGAGGGCGGGGAACATCTAACTGTTTATCGGTCGGCGCTTAACGATCGCGGCGTCTATGAGGAAGACGGGCTCGGCTTTTCGCGCCGGCATTTCTGCAAACATTGTGGAACCATGCTGTGGAACCACAATCCCAAACACGCGAACTGGATCTACCCGTTTGCGTCATCTGTCGATACAGAACTGCCGACACCCTCCGAAATCCGCGACATCATGGTCATGCACAAAGCGCCATGGGTGGAGATTCCGGCAGGCGAGCAACAATTCCCGCAATACCCCGATGAAGGCATCGAGGACTGGCACAAAAACCGGGGTTTATTCGATAAGAGCTAGCAATCAGGCAACGGCTGAAAATTCGGCCTTCCACTGGTCCATCGGCATAAAGGTCGGGTCGGCCCGGCATTTATCCTCGTTGGCCTTGAGCACCTCATCGTCGGATAGCGAAAAATCCAGCGGTTTGGCGTGCGGCTGGGCGATATACCAGGGCGTCGCGTAATAGACCTCAATCCGGTTTCCTTCGGGATCGGGGAAATAAACCGACAACGCCGCCCCGTGATCGATCGGCGCAATGCCTTCGACGCCGAATTCAACAACCGCATCATAAGCGGCCCGAACCTGCTCAAAATTGTCGACCCGGAAAGAGATCTGGTTCACCGGGCTGACATTTCCTTCAGGCCGGCCGGTCGCCAGCACAATCTGGTGGTGCTCTTCGGGATCGCGGCTGAGGAAGGCAAGCTCTACGCCGGCACGGGATGCCTGTCCCCGGTCGGTGATCTTGAAACCAAGCAAATCAGTATAAAAACCGACCATCGCATTCATGTCGGTCACGTAAAGGCCGATATGGCCGAATTTCATTTCGCTGGGTACTGGCATCGATCTCTCCCTGTTCGTTCAATCACTGTTCGTTCAATCACTGTCACGCACAACCGCTATCTCGCGGCAACTTCACCAACGATTAACTATTTTCGGGCATTCTAAATCCCTATCTGGACTAAAACTAGGACAACTCCCATGGCGGAACAAGCGACCGAACTCGTCAGCCGTCGGCTGAGCGACAGAGTAATTTCTGCATTTGACCTGGCATTTCACCAGGGCAATGTCGATGCCGCCGGAAAGCTGTATCAAGTCCTCGAAATCGTGCTCAGCAGCCAGGGGGGACTCAACCGACCCGAACGGCGGGAGGACGTCGAGAACATCCGTAACGTCGGCGACCGCTATTTGGAACTCAAGCGCCAGGCGCAGGCGGCTTAGCGACCTCCTGGAATTTTACCAGCTGGAGTTTT
>JBLHKG010000116.1:0-6302 GCA_047619835.1 Alphaproteobacteria bacterium | reverse complement strand
CGCAACCGAGATCATCGGTCTAGAGTTGGTCTCCCAGAAGGATGGCTTTGCCTATATGCGCGGCGACGACCGCGACCACAACATCGTCTATTTTCAGGGCGATCCGAACGATCATACGGTCGGGCTCGAGCTCGATACGTTCGACGAGTTGGACGCCGCCGAAAGCACCTTGAAGGAACTCGGGCTGACCGTTCATCGGGGCAGTGAGGCGGAAGCCACCGCACGGCGTTGCATGGGGTATGTCAATTTTAAAGACACCAGCGGCAATTCCATCGACCTGACCGTGCGGCCCTTCGCTGCTGGTAAACGCTACTTCCCGTCGCGCGATGCCGGCATCACCGAGTTCAGCCATATCGGTCTGCGGGTAACCAACCCGCGCGAAGCCGAAAAATTCTGGTCGCAAGTGTTTAACTTCAAAACCAGCGACTGGATCGGCTGGTCGGCCCTGATGACATTCGATCAAGTCCATCACCGCTACGCCCTGTTCCCCTCGGACCGTCCGGGCATTCAGCACATTAATTTCCAGGTCGCCGAAACCGACGACGTGATGAAATCGAACTATTTCATGCAAGACCGGCAGGTACGCATTCAGGCGGGCCCGGGCCGTCACGCGCTGTCGGGCGCCAGGTTCCTTTACTATTACGGGCCCGACGAGATGATCTACGAATATTCGTGCGGCGTGCGCATGGTCGACGACACGTGGCGGCCGCGCCAATTCCCCATCGAAGACGCGTCGTTCTGCGCCTGGGGTTCGCGTCCCGATCTCAGCATCCTCGGTCCGACCGACGCGGCAGACTGAAGCGCTGTCACGAGGGCGGTTGCGACCCGAACAAGCCGAAGACCGCGACACCGGCGCCGGACATATATATGCGCACATGTGGAATTATCTGACCGACGGCGACGCGGAGTAAGTTCGCTATAGTAAACCGCTTCCTTGCCCCAACCGGATTTGCCCCATGACCGACAAGCCGCCCCCCCAACCCAAGGCTTACGAGAACCAGGATTTTCTGCACAGCCGCGATGGCCGGGCGCTGCGTATCCTGTCCGAGTATCACGAGCCGTTAAGCCGTCTGGCCCACTACAACGTCACCGACACCGTGGTGTTTATGGGCTCGGCGCGCCTGCCGTCGGCCGAAGCCGCCGCCGAGGCTCTCGCCGCCGCCGCGCGTGGCGAGGGCAATCTGGCGACGGCCCAAAAGATGGAGAAAATGTCGGTCTACTATGAGGCTGCCCGCGAACTCGCCCATCGCCTGACCGAATGGTCGAAAGGCTTGGGCGACGAAGAACGCCGTTTCGTGGTGTGCACCGGCGGCGGTCCGGGCATCATGGAGGCGGCGAACCGCGGCGCTTCCGAAGCCAAGGGCCTCAATGTCGGGCTGACCATCTCGCTGCCGTTCGAGGAATTCGAAAACCCCTATATCAGCCGCGAATTGGCGTTCCATTTCCACTATTTTTTCATGCGCAAATTCTGGTTCTTGTACTTGGCCAAAGGGATGATCTTCTTTCCCGGCGGCTTCGGCACCCTCGACGAGCTATTCGAGACATTGACCCTCGTGCAAACCCATAAAATGCGCAAACAGATGCCGATGGTTCTGTTCGGCAAGTCGTTCTGGGACAAAGTCATCAATCTGGACGCTCTGGTCGAAGCCGGGACAATCAGCGCCGAAGACCTCGACCTTTTGTTCCACACGGACTCGGTCGACGAGGCCTTCGAACACATCACAACGGGCCTGATGGAACATGCAATCGACCGACCGGGCCCGACGCTCTGAAATCTAATCCGCTGCTGCAAGGGATCAAACAATATGGCCAGCGCGCCGACTATCAGAATCGAATACTGCGTCGTTTGAAACTACGAGCCACGCGCCCTCCGTGCGAGGGACCTGCTTGTAGAAAAGTATGGCGTCGAGGTTGAGCTTGCCTCCGGCCCCCGCGCGGCGTTCGAGATCATCGCCGACGGCAAGACCCTATACTCCAAACTCGCGACCGGGCGCTTTCCCGACGACGGCGAAGTGACGGCGCTGCTCGACGACTAAAGTGACGGGCGCGCGACCGGCGCACGGGGTCAGCGCCGCCGGAACCACAGAAGGGATTGCGTCATTCTATTCTTTAGTGTTTCCTAAAGTACGGAATCGAGGAGCCGCCATTATGGCGTTCGACCGGCGTCAAGCCATCCAGAACCACGCCGCGCAGCTGTATGGCTACGCCGTCAGCCTTTGTTCCGATCCGACATTGGCCAAAGACCTGGCCCAAGAAGCCATCACCAAAGCGATCGCCGCTCGACGCGCACCGCAAGACCAGGTTGCTTTCCGTGCCTGGATGTTCCGCATCCTGCGTAACACCTTCATCGATCACACCCGCCGGACAGGACGTCTTGTCGCGCTTGATGCCGATGATATGGCCGACTGTATCGACACCAATAGCGGCAATGCGCCGGAAAATTTCGAAGACAGTCTGATCAACACATTGGCTGTTCGTTTCGCGCTGGAAAAACTTAAACCCGGCCAACGCGAGATTATCGGCCTTGTCGATATTGCCGGCTTCAGCTATGCCGAAGCCGCCGCGCTATTGGACGTACCAGCTGGAACGATTATGAGCCGCGTGAGCCGCGCTCGAAAAAGCCTGGCAGACGCTATCATCGATACCAATATTGTGCCGATGCCACGCCGCGTTGGCCGGAGTTCCTAAGCATGTCTTCACGTCTGTCAGATTGGGAAGCCCTGAACGCCTATGTGGACGGTGAGTTGGAGCCGGCGCATGCGGCCGACATCGCTGAGCGCATCGCCCTCGATCCGGCTTTGGCGCGTCGGGCCGCCGCGCTGACCGGCATGAAGGCGGCGCTGGCCGATACACCCGACACACCCGTGTTCGACTTTGACCCGCCCGCCACGGAAAGCCGGCGCCAACGGCGCTGGATGGCGATTGCCGCTTCGGCCGCCTTTATCCTCGCCGCGTCGGCGTTCTGGGCGACGCAGTTCGACCGCGCAACACCGGCATGGCTAACCGCGGCTGCTGCAGCACATGCCAGCTTGGCGACCCAGCAGACGGACACCTCGCCACAAGCCGAACAGGTAGCCGCAATGGCCGGGTTCCAGCCCTATATCCCCGATCTCGCGGCGGCAAAACTCAACCTCGACATGGCAGCGCCCTTTGCCATCGATGGGCCACCGGACGGACTGATACTGCAATACACCGGCACCCGCGGCTGCCGCGTGACCTACGTTGCCTTTCCCGGCGAGGGCTTTGCACTCGGCGAAAACCTGACGCAAATCGAAACCGGAAATTTGACCGGCTATGGCTGGCGGGTTGGCGCTATCGGCTACGCCCTGCTAGCGCAAGGCATGGACCCCGACCGCCTGGCCGTCATCGCGGCAAACGTACACGCAGCGAGCCGTCTGCACCGGCCCTTCGACGATGCGACCCGCTCGCAACTGGCGCAAAGCCGCGCCGAAAGCCGCGCCTGCGCCGCCTGATTTTTTTTATTCTTAAGAAATATATTTGCCGGATGGAATAATTCGGCGGGCTCGTGCGTTTCTTCTCCCCGGACCGTGTGTCGGCAACGCCGTTACGCTGGTCCACCTATATGCGTGGGGAGAAAACGATGACGCGCGACGTCGATAACGAACCAGTACAGCTTTTTGACATGTACCAGGAGGACCCCGAGAAGGCAGATAAGCTTATCTTCGGGCGGGAGTCTTATCCCGACCGCCGGGGCTTCTTCCGCAAGGCCGGACTGGCCACCATGGGCGCAATGATCGGCACCGCGATTCCGTTCCATCGCAACATGCCGTCGGGATTCATCCCCATGGCCCTGGCCGAGACTCCCGGTATGGTCACAGGCAAAGACGGGCTAACCGTACTCAACGACCGGCCGGTAAATGCGGAAACGCCACCGCACTTGCTCGACGACGCCATAACACCAACCGCGCGCCATTTCATTCGCAACAACGGCATTCCGCCCGAAAACGTGTCGGCTGAAGGTTGGGAACTGACCATCGATGGCTTGGTCAACAAGCCGATGACACTGAGCATCGCCGACCTGAAATCGAAATTTGAAGTCGTCGAGCGGGCACTGGCGATCGAATGCGGCGGCAACGGCCGCGCCTATTTCGACCCCCCGGCCAAGGGCAACCAGTGGACGCTGGGTGCCGTTGCCTGTTCGAAGTGGACCGGCGTGCGGCTGGCCGACGTGCTGAAGGCCGCCGGGGTCAAAGACAACGTCATCTATACGGCCCATTATGGCGCCGATGCGCACCTTTCCGGCGACCCGAAGAAACTGCCAATTTCGCGCGGCGTGCCGATCGAAAAGGCGATGGACCCCAATAACCTGATCGCCTTTGCGCAGAACGGCCAGCCGATCCATCCAATGAACGGCGCGCCACTGCGCCTCGTCGTACCTGGTTGGCCGGGCTCGTGCTCACAAAAATGGTTGAATCGCATTCAGTTGCGCGATGTCGTCCATGACGGTCCGAAGATGACTGGAACCGCCTACCGCCGGCCCAACCGGCCGGTCGAGCCCGGCGAGAAGGTGGACAAGAAAGATTTTGTCATCATCCACGCGATGCCGGTCAAGGCGCTGATCACCAGCCCGCAGTCGGGACAGACCGCCAGCGGGCGTACGCTCGAAGTACGCGGCCACGCCTGGGCGGGCGATAACACCGTGAAGGAGATGCAGGTCTCCATCGATTTCGGCGCCACCTGGATCAAGGCCGATCTCGACGCACCAGTAAATGCCTACGCCTGGCAGAATTGGCGGGCGAAACTAACTTTCCCGCAAGCCGGCTATTACGAGGTGTGGGCGCGCGCGACAGATTCTGAAGATGTGTCCCAACCGCATGCAATCGCATGGAACCCAAAGGGGTACCTCAATAACTCCATGCACCGTATCTCGGTACGCGTGGGCTAACGTAACTTGAAGTCTGCCGGGGCTGTTTTATTCCAGCTCCGGCAGGTTTCTCCCGACAAACTACGATTGGCCCGATGACGAATAATCCATCTTTGGAAGTGCGGTGTGTTCCGCACCGCTGGTGGCGCCTGCTAATCATGGTTGGCGCAATTGTCTTGCTGGCAGCGCCAGCCTATGCCGATAGCGATGACGAATACGGGGGACTGGCCGCCGGAATAGGACGCGACGAGGTTTATGGCTATTGCGACGCTTGTCATTCGGTCCGGCTAGTCATCCAACAAGGGCTTAGCCGTGCGGCGTGGCAAGAAACCCTCGACTGGATGGTCGAGGAGCAAGGTATGGCAGAGCTCGACGAGGAAACGCACAAGTTGATCCTCGACTATCTGAGCCAGCACCTGAACACCGACCATCGCCCGGCTCACGTCAAAAAGCGGCCCTAGCCATATCGGCACCGATCGGTATGAATTAGGCGACGGCGGCGCGGCGTTCGTCTAAGACGCGGTTTCCGGTTTCGAGGCCACCATCCACATATTGTCGCTGAGATAGAACCGGTCGAACAGCCCGAAGCTCTCGACGCGGAACCCGGCCGCTTCGACCATGTCGCGCAGGCTTTGCGGGGTGAAATAATTGACGTGCCCGGGAAAGCGGAACCCGCACCAGCGGTCTCCCATGACCCGGCGGTTCACGCTGGCATAGTTGGGCACCTTAATGATCGTGGCGCCGCCCGGGCGCAGCGCCTGCCAGGCGCGCGCCAGCAAATCGGCGGGTTCTTGTTCGTGTTCCAGGAACGATCGCATGATGATGCCGCTCACCGTACCCGCGGGAACTGCGGCCAGCCCGTCCATCGCCGACATGGCGTACACCTTGCCGCCGCGGTCGGCGAGGCGCTCGGTGGCGCGGCGCGCCAGTTCTTCGGAAATCTCGACGCCCAGGGGCTCGTAGGCCGGGGGAAGCGCTGCCAGGTAATCGCCGCTGCCGCAGCCTATATCGACGACCGGTCCCGGCGGAAACGACGCGGCGATCCGGTTCGCCAGCTTATTGGGCTTGCGGATCGCCCACCGGCGAAATTTTTTCCAGGCGCGGGAGAAATTATAAGTGAAGGGATATTCCGCGCGCATCCGCTCGCTACGGTCGCCATGGTTGCGCTCCCAGGCAAATTCCGAGACCAACGCGTCGTAGCCCGGAGGATTTTCCAGGTATACGAAGTCGCAGACACCGCAGCCCTTGAGAACCCATTCCTGCCACGAATAGGCAAGCGCCGGAGAGGCCAAATTATCTGTGCCGCATTTCGGGCAGTTTCTTGCTAGAACAGCGGGACTCGTAGCTTCTTGGGAAGTCGTCATATCCGTTTCTGCCGGCGTCGGTCGTCGTTCACCGTCTAACACCGGCCCCCTGA
>JBLHKG010000115.1:0-6312 GCA_047619835.1 Alphaproteobacteria bacterium | reverse complement strand
TACCGAATTGCTGATACTGATTACGCCGCGGGTAATTAGTAATAGGGAAGAAGCGCGCGCGGTAACAAATGACTTGCGCAAATCCCTGCACAATGCTGCTGCGCTGCGGCCAACGAGTGGGAACTATTAGCCGCCATGATTAGGCGAGGGCGGGAGAGCGGCATTGCTCTTGTCGTCGTCCTTTGGGTCGGTCTCCTGATCGCTGCGATTGCCGGAGCATTCGTCCTCGATACAAGAACGTCGGCCCGGCTCACGCGCAATTTTATCGATAATGCTGAAGCCCGCGCCATGGCGAATGGCGGCATCCACCTTGCCGTGTTTGAGCTATTGCGCCGTGACCCAGTTGAGAAATGGAAGCGGGATGGGCGGCGCTATCAGAGAACACTGCCCGGTGGTCTACTCCAACTCGCGATCGAAGACGAGGCGGGCAAGATAAATCTCAATCTCGCCGGCAATGAATTGCTGGAAGGGCTTTTCCTGTCAGCAGGCGTTCCGCCGAACCAGACGAGTTCGCTTGTCGATGCCGTCGAAGAAACCCGTCTACGATCACAACAGGTTCGCTCGTCGAACTCCGCAGCACGAGGCAGGTCCTCGGCGATCAACGGGTCCTTTACTGCCGTCGATGCGCTCGGACAATTATCCGGCATCACGCCAGAAATCTACGCGCGGTTGCGGCCTGCGCTGACAGTTTATGGTCGCAACAAGGGTCTTAATTACGCGAATGCGCCGCGTGAAGCGTTGCAGGCGGTCGAGGGCGTGCCTAGCGAGGCGATAGAATCGTTCCTGGCCCGGCGAGGGGGAGAAGACAGCCGGATCGCGCTTAACGATTTTCTGACGCAGGGGAGGGCGCGGCAATTTTGGAACGCGAAGGAAAGTGACATTGTTACCGTGAAGGTGCTTGCCCAGACGCAAAATGGCGCCAGATTCGCACGCATTGCGGTGGTGGAAATTGGTCGGGGGCGTGGCGAGGCATTTTTGGTGCGCGAATGGCGTCAAGGCGATGCCTCTATGTTTCCATCCGAGCCGCCAACACATCCGACGACGCCGCAGAGACTGACCGGCCCCTATCCGATGAACGGCATGGCCGTCGTTATGCGGCATCAGTGATGACTCAACAACGTGGTGAGGCCGTCCTCATTTCAAAAAACCGGCGAGTTCGATCTCAATGCTGTGCATTTAGGCTATGGGGATCTGTTTTCAGGAGAAGAGTTTCGCGCGGTCTGATGTTGGTGTTGATCAGCCTCGCAGTTGGCATGGGGGCTGCATCCATCCCGGCGCAGGCGGAGTCGCTTCGTACGCGGATCGAGTCCTTGGCGATAGAGCACGGTTTTCAACTCGATGGAATTGAACGGATAAAAGGGGAAAGCAATCCGTCCGTGCGGACGCTTGATTCCCTCCAACAAATTGGTCGATTACTTGCGAAGTACAATTTTGTCATAGCGCGAAACGCCACGGGTAAGGTGGAACGATTGACCATTATTGGCATCCGCGATGCACCAGTTGCCACTCGTGGGGCGAAGCCAATCGAGAGCAAAACAGATGCCGGGGAGCATTACGTCAATGCCGTGCTCGCGGGGCCCAATGGGCAGCCGCTGCCCTTTCGTGTGATGGTTGATACCGGCGCATCGACGCTGGTTTTGTCATCCTCTCTGAAGACACAACTTGGGTTTTCTGACCGTGATCTCAAGACCGTCCGGGTCCAAACGGCGAACGGCACGACCATGGGTGTGTTGGGGATACTAAAATCGGTTCGCGTCGGCGATGCAGAAACTGGCCAGGTCGCGGTGACCTTCGTCGAAGATCGGCTACTCGGCGGCAAGCTGCTGCTCGGGATGAGTTTCCTGGGCCGTTTCCGAATGACCCTCGACGGTCGTGGCGGCAGTCTTCAACTCGAAGAGCGACGCAATTGATCAATCTTGACCCAAAGCTGCATGGCGGTGGGGATGGTTGGTAGCGAGGGGTTTGCCATCGACACCTCGGTCATGGAAGCCGACGCCGGCCGCTATCACGGGATCGCTCCGGAGGAGATCGACGTGGACGTCATCGGGAACCCCCAAGTTCTTTTGATGTAGATCATAGCCGCTATGCGGCAGTCTGTTATGTTTGGGTCAGGCGATCCTGCATTCGCATTCAGGGCCGAGTGGTTAGGATCGGTGTGAAATCAGAGGAGGAAAAAACATGATCACTAACATCATCGTACCGACCGACGGATCCGAACATGCAATCAAGGCCTGCGCCCTGGCGGGCGATATCGCCTCGAAATACGGCGCCGCCGTTACCATTCTGCATGTCATGCTATCGGATGCGTCGATCGACCAGATTCAGGGTTTGGCGAAGGCGCTCGGCGCCGAAAAAAAATTGCTGAAAGAAATTGATCGTTTGATTGCCCTGCCGATGGAGACGCTGGCCTTTGGCGGCGATACCGTCCCGGTAATGATCCCGGTGCCGCTGGAGGTGTTGACTGAGGTCGGCGAGCTGGTAACAGCGTCGGCACGCAAAACGATTGCCGAAAAGGGGGTCGAAAATATTTCGGTGCAGATCGTTGGCGGTCGTCCTGCCGATGCGATTATTGAGGCGGTAACCCGTACCAAGGCCGACATGATCGTGATGGGCAGCCGGGGATTTGGCAACCTCAAAGGCATGCTGGTGGGAAGTGTCTCACACAAAGTCAGCAATCTGTCACCGGTGACCTGCATAACCGTGAAATAGTATACGGAGCCGGCAATTTGCCAAACCTGTCCCGATGGGCGTGCATCGGGACAGGCGAGCTCCATCGGTGCAAGGCTGCACAGATGCCCTACTTCGACGTCGATAGTGTTTGAAGATAGGAGATCAGGTCTTCTACCTCCCGCCGTCCCAAATTGAAATTGGGCATTTGCGGGTGTGACGATGTCAGCCAACGTCTCAGATATCCCGGCGTTTTCCTGGGGTCGCTGGCAATTTCCGTAAAGGGTGGCGGCGTGTTTACCTGGCATCCGGTTTTAAAATTGCCTATGCCGTGGTGGATCAGGGCGCCGTTGCTGGGTTCCTGGATGAACTTCGTTCTCACATTTTTTGCTTATGACACCATGGCGGCGGTCATGGTGGCGATGTTCGGTCAGACCGGGATACTGAAGTCGCCATTCTGGTTTGTCCTGGAAGGCGCTCTCGTCGGGCTGATCATAGAATATTTTGCCAGGCGATTTGGCGGCGAAGGTCCGGAAACCGTCGAAGCGGGGACCATCGAACAAGGGGCGTAGCAGGGCTGTTTGTCAGCCGAAGGCCATCGGGTCGCCAATTGCCGTGTGCATAATTGCGACTGTCTCGAGCGCCCGCTTCACCTCTGCGCGGGCGCGTCTGGTTAATCTTTTGACATCGATCCTGTTCGACAGCGCTATTCCTGCCGCCAGATCCTCCAGCTGCTGCTCCAGAATTTTCCGTAACAGAAATTCGTGGGCGTTGAGAATATCATCGAGGTCATCGCCATTGACCATGCCGAGCTCTTTGACCCCCAATAGCCTCTCTCTGGTATTGCGTTCATAAATGCCATGCCGGAGCGCCAGGACCCGAGCGCCGCTAACAATTGGCAGCGTGCCGCCTCCCTTCAGGTCGAGACGACCTTCCACCGTTTTAAAGCCGCCGAAGATTCCAAGGGGGGCGCCGAACGATGTCGCCATGGCGGATAACAGGCGGATAAAGCCCGGCGCCTTTCCGGCGAGATCGTAGGCGTAATCCCAGAGGACGCGCGCGAGGGCTGGATCGCCATGGACCGCGCGAAAATCGTAAAAAATATCGAAGTAACAGATGTCTTTCCAGTCCGCCCGGCTCAACCAGTCGTGAACGGTCTGTTTCCAACCTTGTAAATCATGCCGCCAGATCGCGTTGCTGGCCATCACGCCCCCCTTGCAATAGGGCACCCCGACTTCATCCAGAATGTCAGACATAATTGCGCCGAATTCGGCAAACCAATGGTCTGCATCCGCATGGCCGTCGGCGTAGACGATGGCATTATCCTGATCTGGCGCCAGCAGGGTTTCGCCGCGCCCGCCGGAGCCAAGCAACAACACACAGTAAGGCGCGGGTGGGCCGCCCTTCGCCATCTCGCGCATCCGTGTTTCTGCCAGCTCGGCCGCCCGTCGCGTCAGGGTCGCGAGCTCCTCGCCAAGGACCGCCGCGATATGACGGGCATCGACGCCTTCGTCCAGCAGGCTCTGTGCGACGAGCGGCAATCGTCCCCAGATTGCCGCCAGAGATCCGGTGCTCGACGATCCTTGCAGGTCGGAACTCAGGAAAATCGCGTCATCCGCGCGCTGGCGCAGCAGATCGCCACTCGATAAGGCCCCAATCAGGGTGCCGGCCTCATCCACCACACCCAGGTGCCGGATCGACGCGGCATGCATCTGGCCCAAAGCTTGGTAAATAAAAGCGTCTTCGCGGATCGTCCGCAGCGGTCCGTTGGCGATCTCACCGATCGTGGCGGGCGGGGCAACATCGTTGCCGGCGAGCAACCGCATCAGATCCCGTTCCGTCACAATCCCGAACGTATCACCGGTACCCGATAAATCGACGAAAGCGGCGCTCTTATTCCGCTCGGAAAGCAACGCCGCGAGGTATCCCGGGGTAATTTCCGCCTCGACGATGAGCGCCGGCGAGGACATCACGTCCCTGACGCGATATTGGAAAGGAAAGCTGTCGATCCGCTGGATTGCCGATTGATGCGTGAAATCGGCGGGCAGTGCGGTCGTATCGACATCCGGGCCATATTGGGCCTGTTCGGACAGGCGGTGCGACAGCGAGATGCTCGCGCGGTGGGCATCGGCAATCGTGCGGATCCCTGCTTTACGGAGGATGGGAAGCAGGGCCAAAAAGATACCTGCCGCTGTCGTTGCGTCTCCCAACGCGGAATGTCGCCCTTCAATATCGACACCCAGCCAGTTGGCGACAACCTCAAGCGAAAAATCCGGCAATACCGGATTGGCGATCCGTGCCAGCAGCATGGTGTCGAGTGTGGGAGGAGGCTGCCATTGCCTGCCAGACAGGGAGAACTCCCGTTTCAACATCGCCACATCGAAACTGACATTGTGGCCCAGCAGGGCTGCCTCGCCCATAAAATCAAGGAGCCGGTCCGAGACAATACCGAACAGATCTGCGTTCGCGACCATGTCGTCGGTTATTCCATGAATGGCGGTGGTTGCCTCCGGTACGGGTACTCCGGGATTCACCAGTGAATCGAGGGTCGTCTCCCGGTTGATTTGTCCGTCGCGTATTTGGATTGCCGCGATCTGGACGATGCGCGCGCGCTCAACATCGAGCCCGGTGGTTTCCGTATCGATGACCACGGGGTCGAGCGAAATCAGGGGCGTCGAAAAATGGGGCGTCGAAAAATGAGGCTTGGCCATGAAACGAATACTCCCGGTTCAGGCGTCAATTAGTGATCCAAACAGGTTCCCTGCGGAACATATGGCGCCCCTAAAACCACTGCCTTTTATTTAACCTCACTGCTCGACAAGGACAGCCACCGTCGATCGCGGAATTTCGTCCCCGGACAATGTTTCCTTTTCCAGCAGCAGCTGGGCGCCTTGTCGCAAAACGGCATGTTTTTCTGAAAGCACTTTCTCGGCGATGGTATAAGCGTCATCCACTATTCGACGTATGGCACAATCAATTTCACGCGCAGTCTGTTCGCTATAGTCATGCGGCTGCCATCCGGGCAGGGCCGCCTCGCCGAGAAAGGCATGGCGCTGTGGCTGATAGGTAACGCGCCCCAGCGCGTCATCCATGCCAAAACGCGTCACCATGTTGCGCGCAATCTCGGTTGCCTTGTCCAGATCGTCGGCAGCCCCGGTTGAAATTTCATCAAACGCGAGCACCTCCGCCGCGCGTCCGCCGAGCAGCACGGCAATCCGGTTTTTCAGCTCCTGCCGGGTGATTAGAAAGCGATCCTCCGTCGGGCGCTGCATGGTGTAGCCAAGCGCGCCGATGCCCCGGGGAATGATCGATATCTTATGCACCGGATCGATGCCGGGTAATGTCATTGCGACCAGCGCATGGCCCATCTCGTGGTAAGCCACCACCTCGCGCTCGTGCGGATTGAGGATACGGCTGCGTTTTTCGAGGCCCGCTACAATGCGCTCCACCGCCGCTGTAAAATCATCTATCGAAATGGTTTCACCGTCGCGCCTTGTCGCGACGAGGGCTGCCTCATTGACCAGATTGGCGAGGTCGGCGCCTGAAAATCCGGGCGTCAGAGCCGCGACCTGCGCCAGATCGACTCCCTCGGCCAGCGTGATCTGCTTGATATGGACGTTGAGGATAGCCAGGCGCCCGAGCTTG
>JBLHKG010000114.1:0-6319 GCA_047619835.1 Alphaproteobacteria bacterium | reverse complement strand
CCCGGGGGCCGCCCAGTTCGAATGTGCGACCGGCAGCAGACTGATCGCCAATCACACGCGCCACCGCGGCGGCAATATCGCATACGTAGACCGGCTGAAACCGCGTATGTCCGCCACCAATCAGCGGCAGCGCCAGCGAAAAGGGGGTCATCGCCGCGAACCGGTTGAAGAAATCGTCTTCCGGACCGAACACAATGCTCGGCCGCAGAATAACCGCTTCGGGAAAGGCCTCGCGCACGGCAACTTCGCCCTGCCCTTTGCTGCGCGCATAGGCGGAATCCGACCCTGGTTCGGCGCCGATTGCGGAAATCTGGACGAACTGCCGGACGCCGGCCACGGCAGCCTGGCGGGCAATCGCAGCAGCCCCCTGATGATGCACCGCATCGAAGGTCTGCCGACCGCGCTCATAGAGGACACCGACCAAATTCACCACGACATCGGAGCCCCGCAGGGCTGCCGCAATCGATGCTTCATCGCGAATGTTGGCGGCTACCGGAACGATCTGGCCGACATCGCCCATCGGCTTGCAGGGAAGCGCTTCTTCGGTCCGGCGGCAGACAACACGAATTTGAGCGCCGCGTCGCGCCAACGCCTGGACGACATAGCGTCCGACAAACCCTGATCCGCCGAAAATTGTGACGACGCCTGGCTCCATGGTGATCTCCCGGAATGAATTTCGTTGGAGCAGCTAAACGCTGGTTTTCTGCCCGCCGACACTGCCGCGCTATTATACAGGGGACGCCTTAGCGTCAAGTAAACCATCGATAAGCAGTTGACAGTACAGCATGCTTTGGCATACCCACTTTCCGCCGGAGCCCAGGTGGCGGAATTGGTAGACGCGCAGGTTTCAGGTACCTGTGACCGCAAGGTCGTGGAAGTTCGAGTCTTCTCCTGGGCACCAACTCATCCCCTCTGCAGGAATAGCTCTGCAGAGCGTCTCACAAACGCGAGCGCCATGACGATCGAATTCCATGAAGGCGACCTGCCCAGCGGGCTGACATTCGGCGATGCGGTTGCCGTCGATTCGGAAACGCTGGGGCTCAAGCCTGATCGGGACCGGCTGTGTCTGGTTCAGCTGTCAGCCGGCGATGGCAATGCCCATATCGTGCGGTTCCGCCGCGGGGAATACGATGCTCCGAACCTCAAGGCGCTGATGACCGACCCCGCCGTGGTCAAGCTGTTTCATTTTGCCCGTTTCGACGTCGCCGTCATGCGCCGCTATCTCGGCATTGTCTGTGGGCCCATCTATTGCACAAAAATCGCCTCCAGGCTGGTGCGCACCTATACCGACCGGCACGGCCTCAAGGATCTGTGCCGTGAACTGATCGGCGTAACACTTTCGAAGGAACAGCAATCATCCTACTGGGGCGCAGACGAGCTCAGCGAAGCGCAACTCACCTACGCCGCCTCGGACGTCCTTTATTTGCATAGATTACGCGAGGTGCTCAACGAAATGCTCCAGCGCGAGAATCGCACCGCCTTTGCCGAAGCCTGCTTTTCGTTTCTCCCTGTCAGAGCGGAGCTGGATCTCGCCGGCTGGAACGACATCGATATTTTTGAACATTAAAGCGTGGCGATAGCGCTAAAATATTTATAATGGTCCGAAATACGACCCGATTCGTTATGGGACTCCATCAAGGCGAGATTTTACCTTATACTGTTCCCTCATCGGTAAAACTATCATTCGAGGGCTGCTGTTTTGGCGACAGACGTTAAAAATCGCGGAAAAATCTCTGACATCGACGTCGCGCGGCAGGTCCTGCGAGACGAAGCCGCCGGGCTGACAATGATCGCCGATGCCCTGGATGAGAACTTCGTCCGCGCGGTCGATATCATGGCGCAGGCTGACGGACGCGTTGTCGTCAGCGGCATGGGGAAAAGCGGCCACATAGCCAACAAAATCGCTGCCACGCTGGCCTCCACCGGAACGCCCGCACAATACGTCAATGCGGCTGAAGCCAGCCATGGCGATCTTGGCATGATAACAAGGCGCGATGTCGTCCTGGCCCTGTCGAATTCCGGCGAGACTGTGGAACTGTCCGACCTCGTTGCCCATACCAAGCTCAATTCCATCCCGTTGATCGCGCTTACCGGACGCCGCGGTAGTTCGCTGGATCAGGCTGGCGATGTCTCGCTGGTTCTGCCTGACATACGCGAGGCCTGTCCGCTAAATCTGGCACCGACCACGTCTACTACCTGCATGGTCGCCCTCGGCGATGCGCTGGCAGTTGCGCTGCTGGAACGGCAAGGATTTTCACCTGACGATTTCAACGCGCTGCACCCTGGCGGGCAGCTCGGTCGCCGCTTTATTAAAATTATCGACATCATGCATGGCGGCGACGCTCTACCCCTGGCCGACGGCGATACCAAGATGGCGGAAGCATTGCTGATCATGACCGCCAAGAGCTTCGGCTGTGTCGGCATCGTGGGTACTGACGGCAGGCTCCAGGGGATCGTCACGGATGGCGATCTTCGACGTCATATGGAAAATAATCTGCTGGAATGCCGGGCCGCGGATGTCATGACCGGAGCGCCCAAAACGATGACCGCCGATTCACTCGCCGCAGCGGCGTTGCGCCTGATGAACGAGCAGAAAATTACCTCATTATTCATCGTTGAAGACGGCCGACCGACCGGTATCCTCCATATTCACGACCTGCTGCGGGCAGGCATCGTCTGACGCCGCCGAAGCCATGGTCGAACCAGCCCTTGATCCGGCAAAAATCAACCGGGTCGCTGCACAGGGTGGCCCTGCCGCGCCCGCCACGGCAAGGGCCAGCGCTTCCTATAGCCGATTTGTCACCGCCATGCGGATTGTCCTGCCGCTGGTCGCCCTCGTCATCGTCGTGCTGGTCATCGCCTGGCCCCAGCTCGGTGAAAAGCCGAAAAAATTCAGTCTCAATGTTTCCAAAGCCACGGTCCACGATTCCGGCGGGCAGCAGATGATAAAGGCGCATTTTACCGGGACGGATTCTGCTGGCCATCCCTTTACCGTGACGGCCGACACGGCGGCCCAGCAGAAGCAGCTGCCGGATCTGATCGACATGGCGTTTCCCAAGGCGGATATGACGATGGAAAACGGGGCCTGGGTCGCCCTGTCGGCGAAAAAGGGAGTGTATGACCGCAAGACGGAAAAGCTCGATCTTTCCGAAGATGTCACGGTTTTCCACGATTCCGGATATGAATTCAGGACCAGCGCCGCAATCGTAGATCTTACAACAAGTTCGGCCGAAGGCAGTGCGCCGGTAACCGGACAGGGTCCGGGTGGAAATTTATCGGCTGCCGGGTTCCGCATTCTCGAACGCGGCAAGATCCTTGTGTTCACCGGCAAGAGCCGCATGGCACTGTTTCCAAACGCCAACGCAAAAAACCCGGCGGCGAAAAAATGATGCCCCGAATGATATTTCCAATGCGCCGCGCAGGATCTCAAATCGTCTCAGCCGCAATCATGCTGTGCCTGTTGGGAATGGCCGGAGTATCGGCGCAGGGAATTGGCCTGCCCAACCAGACACGCGACACGCCGATTGAAATCCTGGCGGACCAGGGGATCGAATGGCAGCAGGACAACAAGGTCTATATCGCGCGTGGCAACGCCAAAGCGCGTCAGGGCGACGTGACCATCCATGCCGATACGCTTACCGCGTACTATCACAAGAGCGCGGATGGCAGCACGGAGATATGGCGTATTGATGCCGACGGAAACGTCCGGATTACATCGCCGAGGCAAACCGCATATGGAACCAAAGGCGTCTATGACGTTGAGCGTGGCATCTTCGTCCTGACCGGCGCACCGCGGCTTGTTACGGCAACGGAAAGCATCAGCGCCACGCAAAGTCTCGAGTTCTGGGAGAAGAAATCACTGGCGGTTGCCCGCGGAAACGCTCTGGCGATCAAAGAGGACAAGCGTATTCGGGCCGACGTGCTGACCGCGCATTTCACGAAAGGCCGCGACGGCAAAAACGAGATGAACCGGGTCGAAGCCTTTGATAACGTCATCATTTCTTCGCCCAAGGAAATCGTCCGGGCGCGGCGCGGGGTGTATAATACGAAAACCGGCATCGTCGTGCTGCGCGGCGGCGTCAAAATTACCCGGGGTGGGGATCAGCTGAACGGCGATGCGGCGGAGGTTAATTTAAATACGGGCGTCAGCCGCATGCTGGGCGGCGAGGCAAAGCGCGTGCGGGGGTCGTTCAAGGCTCGAAGCCTCAAGGATCGCCCGGGCACAAAAGGATCACCCGTACGGAAATAACGCAGGGTCAGTTTTCGCCTGCGGATTTATCCTGTTGTTCCAGAATTTTGACATGGGTGAGAACCGGGTACATCGCCGAAAACATGGCAAGCGCCACACCACACCAGCCTTCCTTGTAACCGCCTCGTTGCCAGTACGACTTGATAAATCGGCTGAAAAACCGCCTGAATGTCGAGAGGGGATGCGGAATATCGCCGCTCGCAATCGCCCCGGTCGCAGCGGCGGAGCTATAACGATTGAGCCGGTCATACATCCCCGCAATATTGTCGTAGACATAATGATCGATATGCCCGGCGAGTTTCCCCCGCGTGCCGTTGAGATGAATTTCCGGATGCACCGGGCCGGGCACCCACCGCTTCATTCCGCGGCGAAACAGGCAGGCCTTCGCAGCAACCCCGTTATAAGCTCCCCAACCATGTTCAATCCATTTTCCGCCGACATGGTTGTGGAACGGGATCACGTAATAATCGGCCTTTCCCGACGCAATTTTTTCTTTTATTTCATCGCCAAGAGCGGACGAAATACGCTCGTCGGAATCGAGCTCAATTACCCAGTCGCATGTACAGGCATCGAGCGCCGCCGTTCGCCGGATCCCTTCATCCTCCCAGGAACCCTCGACAATTTTGGCGCCGAGACCCACAGCAATTTCCGCCGTTCTATCGTCCGACCGATCCAGCAATACAACGACCTCATCGGCGCAAGCGCCGCTTTTTATGCAGTCTTCCATTTGCTGCTCTTCGTTTCTGGCTACGATGAGCAGGGAAAGCGTTACGGCGGTCATTCAAGCCTCTTCTGAACACATATAGGGATCTCGACGTCGTCGCAGACGACAACAGGAGTTTCAAAAGCAGTATATATTGGGAGGCCCGACATATGGTCCATCAGGAATTGTCCTGAATCCCCCTAAGCTGTTATCCTTCACCGGATGATCCGGCATACCCTGCCACGGCAACAAACTATTCGGTTTGGATATTAATACCAGCGATCAATGGCTTCCCCCCAATTATGGAGAGGCTCAAGGCCTTATCACATGAAGATTCGTAAACCTCTCTCCGAACGGCTGATCCAGCGGTTCTTCTATAAATATTACTCACGAAATTTGCTTTACGAGTTGCAGCTTCGTGCCCGTTCGGAAGCGGCCGATTACGTGCAACAGCACATGGCCGAAGCACGGATATTTATGGCGCATCAACAGATTATCGAGTTTGCCGTACAAAATGCCCCCTCCCAAGGGCTATTTCTCGAATTCGGCGTCGCCACCGGCAACACAGTGCGCGAAATCGCCGCACATGCTCCCGCCGGAATTATGGTGTACGGATTCGACAGCTTTTCAGGCTTGCCGGGCGACTGGACCGGCCATGTGGAGATTGCCGGCGCTTTCCGTCAGAAAGGCGTGCCACAGGTGCCTGCCAACGTAAAGCTGATACGCGGCCTTTTCGACGACAGTCTCCCGAAATTTATGGAAGAGCATCAGGGACCGGCCAGCTTCGTGCATATTGACTGCGACCTCTATAGCTCGACGAAGGCGATTCTCGACCATGTCGGCCCCCGATTGCGCCCGGGAACCCATGTTCTATTCGACGAATATTTTAATTATCCTGGATGGAAACTCCATGAGCACAAGGCATGGGCCGAGTTCTGCGAGGCCAGCGGAACAAGCTACAGCTATGTCGGTTTTACGTCTCAGGACGGTCGAGTGCTGGTGCGCATCGACTGACATCGCAGCAGGAATTTTATAGAGGCCCCTATTTATTCCTGCGTCCCCGTCCGACCCGTTAATACATTGGCTAGCGGGTTTTTTGCGATATAGTTAAAAAAATTAACCAAGTCCGGCGATGGTATGTGGATCGTCGAAATTTTAGTTTATTAAAACATCGGATTTTCTGAGGATTTTCTAAGTGGAAAAAGCTGACGAAACAAAAACTAGTGTGAAGCTAGTCGATAATGACGACCGTGATACACCGCGGCTGGTCGCCGACAATCAGGGGCTTGTCGTGCGCAATATCGGAAAGTCCTTCAAAAAGCGCCCGGTTCTGCGAGAGGTATCGCTCAGCGTTCAACGCGGTGAGG
>JBLHKG010000113.1:0-6319 GCA_047619835.1 Alphaproteobacteria bacterium | reverse complement strand
GCGGCCATCGCATGCCCGCCGCCATTGACGAGAATGCCGGCCTGATGCGCGGCAATAATGGCCGGCCCCAGACCCACGCCCGGCACAGAACGTCCGGACCCTTTGCCGATACCGTTTTCAAGCGCGACGACACAGGCGGGCCGATCGAACCGCTCGCGAAGGCGCCCCGCCACGATGCCTATCACCCCCGGATGCCAGCCCTGCCCCGCCACCAGGATGAGCGGTCGGTTACCACCCGACTGGCGTTCGGCTTGATCGAGGGCAGCCTCCTGCACGCCTTGCTCGATCTCCTGCCGCTCTCGATTGTAATCATCAAGGCGTTGTGCGACGGCGCGGGCTTCATCCGCATCGCCTGTCGTAAGCAATCGAACACCGAGCCCGGAATCGCCTACCCTGCCGCCAGCATTGACCCGGGGACCGAGCACAAACCCGGCGTGATAGGCCTCAAGGCGACGATCCACTCCCGCCACATCGGCAAGCGCCGCTATCCCTGGATTGCCACGCTGGGCCATGATCTGTAGCCCTTGCGTCACCAAGGCTCGATTAACGCCATTAAGCGGCACCACGTCGCATATTGTTCCCAACGCGACGAGGTCCAGCCAGCGCATGAGGTCGGGCTCGGGATGTCCCTCATCATACCAATAGGCCTCGCGTAGCGCGCGATTAAGGGCAACCACCAACAGGAAACTAACACCCACCGCGGCGAGGTTGCCACAGGACGATGTTTCATCAGCTCGGTTCGGGTTAACCACGATGCAGCCTGCGGGCAAGCGAGGTTCCGCGACATGATGATCGATCACCACGATCTCCAGACCCGCTGCCACCGCAGCCTCCAACGGATCGTACGCCGTCGTTCCGCAATCAACGGTGATCACCAGCGATGCCCCAGCTTCCTTGAGCTTCATCAGGGCGGGCAGGTTGGGACCGTAACCTTCGCGCTGGCGATCTGGAATGTAAACCGGAGCCTCGCGGCCCAGCGCCGCGAAGAACCGAACCAGCAGCGCCGAAGATGTCGCACCGTCAACATCGTAATCGCCCAGAATTCCGATCGTCTCACCGGCATTGATCGCGGCAACGATCCGGACCACAGCGCGATCCATATCGATAAGATGTGCCGGATCAGGCAGCAGCGCCCGCAGCGTCGGATTAAGAAATAATTCGACATTCTCCGGCCCTACATCGCGCGCCACGAGCACCCGGGCGACGATTTCAGGAAGATCAAACTGTTGCGCCAGCGCCAGCGCCCCGCGCTCATCCGTCAGCCGCGCCCGCCAGCGTTTGCCCGTTAAGGACCGTTCGACGCCGAGAAAAGCTTCGCCGGCGTCTTCCGACACGGTCAGGTCCTATCTGTCGACCGGATCGAACCCGGTCTTGCGGTCAAAATTATGCGTTGCCTCGATATAACGGACGGTCCCGGAGCGCGAGCGCATCACCAGTGAATGGGTCCGGGCGCCACCGGAAAACCGCCGAACGCCCCTGACCATGTTGCCGTTGGTCACGCCGGTCGCGGCAAACATCACATCGCCACTGGCGAGATCGAGCAAATCGTACTTGCGGTCGAAATCCGTAATTCCCCACTTGGTCGCACGCGACCGTTCATCGTCATTGCGGAACAGGAGGCGGCCCTGCATCTGACCACCGATACATCTGAGCGCGGATGCCGCCAGCACGCCTTCCGGCGAGCCCCCGGAACCAAGATAAAGATCGACCCCGCTTTCCGGCTCCGACGTGGCAATCACGCCGCTGATATCACCGTCGGAAATCAGCATGATGCGCGCCCCGGCCTCGCGGACCGTCGCGATCAGCTCTTCATGGCGCGGCCGGTCGAGGATACAGACGACCAGATCTTCGACGTCGAGCTTTTTTGCCGCCGCAAGGCTCTTGAGATTATTTGCTGGCGTCTCGTCGAGATCGACAACATTGTCCGGCAGCCCACCGCCGACCGCGATCTTGTCCATATAGACGTCCGGGGCATTCAGGAATCCACCCGCTTCCGCCATCGAGATGACAGCGAGCGCATTGGTGAGCCCTTTTGCGGTGAGCGTCGTCCCTTCCAGCGGATCCAGGGCGATGTCAATTTTCGGTCCCTTTCCGGTACCAACCTTCTCACCGATATAAAGCATCGGCGCTTCGTCGCGTTCGCCCTCGCCGATCACGACCGTGCCATCGATATCGAGACTGTTTAGCGCATTGCGCATGGCATCCACGGCGACCGCGTCGGCCTCACGCTCGTCGCCCCGCCCCATGAGGCGCGACGCGGCGAGCGCCGCTGCTTCGGTCACCCGAACTACTTCAAGCGCCAGATTCCGATCCATCTTCGCCGGGGCTTCGCTATCCGCCATTTAATTCATCCTCCTGGAATTTTTGTTCATTCTTGACTGTCTTACGCATCGAATTTCTCAATTCTGATGACATGCGGCGATTCAACCACTGTTTCAAGTGCGGCAAATTTTTCCAACGCCCGCATCATCGCGGCCTCTCCGACTTCGTGCGTCGTCATGACCAACGGTACGGCTTCATTGGGAGACCTTGTTCGCTGGAGAATTTGCTCCATCGAAACAGCTTCATCCCTAAATATCGCAGCAATATCTGCAAAAACACCCGGCCGATCAACGACCATGAGGCGAATGTAATAGGCGCCGACGTGCCGGTCCATGGGAACAGTGGCTCTATCCACAAGATTCCGGGCTGGAATGTTAAAAACCGGCGTCGTGGCACCCCGTGCGAGATCGACAATATCCGCCATAACCGCTGAGGCAGTCGGTCCAGCACCCGCGCCACGCCCCTCATAGACCGTCGAACCGACAAAATCCCCGTTTACGACAACGGCATTAAATACGTCCTCCACATGCGCGACTGGCGAGCCCAGCGGCACCATGCAGGAGTGAACCCGCTGCTCTATCATCTCACCCTGCCGGCGCGCGATACCAAGCAACTTGATCCTATAGCCCAGGGTTTCCGCCAGCTCAATATCAAGCGCGGTAATCCGCCGAATTCCCTCGGTGTAGACGTTTTCGAAATCGACCCGGCAGCCAAATGCCACAGATGCCAGGATGGCGAGCTTGTGGGCAGCATCGACGCCATCGACGTCGAAGCTCGGATCCGCCTCCGCATAGCCAAGCTGCTGCGCTTCGTCCAGCACATCGGCAAATTCCCGCCCTGTTTGGCGCATTGTGGTCAGGATAAAATTGCAGGTCCCATTGAGAATACCATAGAGTCCCGTGATCCGGTTGCCTGCCAACCCCTCCCGCAGGGCCTTGATAATCGGAATGCCGCCGGCGACAGCGGCTTCATAACCAATTGCGACGCCGACATTTTCGGCAGCTATCGCCAGCTCGGCCCCATGGTGGGCGATCAATGCCTTGTTGGCCGTAACGATCGATCGCTTTGCAGCTATGGCGGCTTCGCAGACCACTTTGGCTGGCCCATCAGCGCCGCCGATCAATTCGACAATAATGTCGGCCTCGGCATTTCTTGCCATTTCAGCGGGGTCGTCAAACCATTGGTACCCTTCGACCGCGACACCGCGATCACGCGATCGGTCGCGCGCAGATATAGCGGTGACCGTGATGGGACGACCGCATCTTTGCGCCAGAATATCGCCGTTTTCCTCGATCAGGCGAAGCAGGCCGGCACCGACAGTTCCGAGCCCGGCGACCGCAATTCGGAGGGCATCGCTCAAGAAACCACCGCCCCGCTTTTTGCTTTGTCGGTCGCCTCACTACCATCCGTGATAAACCGCCTGTAATTACGTGCCGCTTGCTGAATACGCTGACGGTTTTCGACGAGGGCTATCCTGACATATCCCTCGCCATATTCACCAAAACCAATACCCGGCGACACAGCGATTTGAGCCTTCTCGAGCAGCAGCTTGGAAAACTCCAGCGAACCGAGCTCGCGGAACTGTTCCGGTATGGGCGCCCAGGCAAACATCGTCGCACTTGGCGGCGGTATATCCCAGCCGGCGCGCCCAAAGCTTTCCACCAATACGTCACGCCGACGACGATAGAGCTGCCGAACGTCCTCGATCACGTCCTGGGGACCGTTCAACGCCGCTGTCGCCGCGACCTGAATCGGTGTGAAGGCACCATAATCGAGATAGGACTTGATCCGCGCCAATGCGGCAATCAGCCCCTTGTTACCCGTCGCAAATCCCATCCGCCAGCCCGGCATCGAATAGGTCTTGCTGAGCGAGGTGAATTCAACCGCGATGTCGCGCGCGCCCGGGACCTGCAGGATCGACGGCGGAGGCTCTGCATCGAAATATATCTCGGCATAGGCCAGGTCCGACAGGATATAAATTTCATGCTTCCGGCAGAACGCAACGACCTTCTCATAAAACTCCAGATTCACGACCTGCGCCGTCGGGTTCGACGGAAAATTCAGAACCAGGGCAAGCGGCGATGGTTCGGTGTGCTTTACCGCGCGTTCCAGCTCACTCATGAGGTCGATATTCGGGCCGACCGGAACGTGCCTCAAGCCACCGCCCGCGATGATGAAACCATAGGCATGGATCGGATAGCTGGGGTTTGGAACAAGCACCACGTCGCCAGGACTCGTAATCGCCATCGCAAGATTGGCGAAACCTTCTTTTGAGCCAAGCGTTACAATGGTCTCACTATCGGGGTCGATCTCGACACCAAACCGGCGTGCATAATAGGCCGCATTCGCACGGCGCAATCCGGGAATTCCGCGCGATACGGAATAACGATGGGTGCGTGGATTCTGGACTGCCTCGATCAGCTTATCGACGACATGTTGCGGCGTCGGCTGATCGGGATTTCCCATGCCGAAATCGATCACATCCTCGCCGGCGGCGCGGGCGCGCGCCTTCATTTCGTTCACCTCCGCGAACACATACGGCGGCAGGCGTTGTATCCTGTGAAAATTCTGATCCATAACGCACACTTTCATATTCGGGGGTCGACCAACACCCGTATCAAGACAAATCCAAAATCCCGTACCCGGATAAATTCAAACGGTTATTAGTTGGCAAGTACGATCTCAACGCGGCGGTTTAGAGCTTCGCCAGCCGGCATGACTTCATGAAAAACCGGTCGGGAATCGGACATTGCGTTAATTTCGATCAAATTTCGGGCGACACCTTGTCTGACGAGTTCTTTGGCAACAGCCTCCGCACGGTCATAAGAAATGCGGAAATTGGCCAAATGATGGCGTAGCGGATCGAGGTCCCGTGTTCGGCTGCTGGCATGGCCGACCACGACGAGTCTTCCGCCCCGGCCTTTTACCAGTTCGACGGCCCGACGAATTTTACGACGTTCAGCTGCAGTCACGCGCGACGACCCGGACTTGAAATAAACTGTCCCAAGCGCGCCCGCCAGCCCTGATACAGTCCCGGCGGGAGGCGTTATTTGTCCTCCAACTCCGGCGGGAAACCGAGTCGAAAATCGTTTGGCCGGTACAAAACCGCCACGCGCCAGCGGAGCCAACGATGCGATGCGCCGGGAATTGGGCATCGTGGCAGGCATAGATGGAAGCGGTGATGAAATTGCAGGTAAGGGCGACGGCGCCATCGCGATTGTGGCAGAAGCGGGCGGCACTGCAGGAACTCTCGGTGGGCGGGGCGACGGTGTCGCCGGCGCGCGCCTGGCGCTTTGCACAGGAGACGGACGCGCGCGCACCGTCGGCGTAGCGATCTGCGGCGTAGCGATCCGCGGCGTAGCGATCCGCGGCGTAGCGATCTGCGGCGTAGCGATCCGCGGCGTAGCGATCCGCGGCGCCGCAGGAGGAGCTATATCGGCTCTCGTCACCGATTCGGACTGGCGGCGGATTTGTCCATCCGTATAACGAGCGGACTTACGGTCGGCCGCAAGAGATTTCGCCATTGCCTTCCGTTGCGCTTCTGACGGCGCAGCAGGCCGCTGCGGCACCGAAGAAAGCTTGGGGTAGGGTTTGTCCGCGCCGGGAACCGGCTTTGCGGCCTGGGCGGTGTTTTGGGGATCATCACCGCTCACCCAGTCGCGTGTACCCTTGTACCATTCGACTGGATTCGCCCAGTCCGGGGTCCATGAACATGCCCCCAGTGAAAGAGAGACGATCATGATTGTGGCCATGACAGCCCCGGTGCGGCACGAACTATGCATTTTTAATTTTCCAGCCTTGATCATGAGGCGCTCCTGCTTCCGAGACAGCTTCGCGTCGACCAGTGCTTGCGCCCGGGCCGAAACTCAAAGCTGCCGGATGATACGGGAACGAGGGGGCCAGTATCAACCAACGTGATGACTCCCTCGTGAAGAAAGTCATTTCTTTTCATTTCGGTAAACCCGTGAGCGCTCGACATAATTTTGTGCCGTCCGAC
>JBLHKG010000112.1:0-6400 GCA_047619835.1 Alphaproteobacteria bacterium | reverse complement strand
CCTTGTCGCGGGGGATGGCGATCTGGTGCCGGCGGGCATATTCGAGCAATTGCTGGCGGCCCGTGAGATCCCATTCGCGCCACGGGGCGATGACCGTGATATCGGGCTCAAGCGCATAATAGCCGAGTTCAAACCGCACCTGATCATTGCCCTTGCCGGTCGCGCCATGACTGACAGCATCGGCGCCGGTCTCGCGGGCGATTTCGATCTGGCGCTTGGCGATCAGCGGTCGGGCGATCGAGGTGCCCAGCAGGTAAACTCCTTCATAGAGGGCGTTGGCGCGGAACATCGGAAAGACGTAATCGCGCACGAATTCCTCGCGCAGGTCTTCGACATAAATTTCCTTGATGCCCATCTGCTCGGCCTTGCGCCGGGCGGGCTCCAGCTCCTCGCCCTGGCCGAGATCGGCGGTAAAGGTCACGACCTCGCAATTATACTGCTCCTGCAACCAGCGCAGAATCACCGAGGTATCGAGCCCGCCTGAATAGGCGAGCACTACTTTTTTTACGTCTTGCGTGCCGGCTGCGGCCATGTTCTGTCCTTCTCACGGAAAAGCGCGCGCAGTATAGGGATTGCACCGCGTCACTCAAGGGCCACGTCGCGACCGGAATGGATTGATACGCCGCCCGGTTTCATAAATAATTGTCGCTACTACCAAAATACAGGGGATGCCGCCTTGCCGACCGACACCACGCCACCGCCAAAGGATGATCCGCCACCGGAGCAGGATCCGTCTACCGGGGAGCCTCAACCGGATTCCCCCGATATATCGACGGTGGAGCCACTACCGGAACTGGCAGACGAGCCGCCCGGCGACGGCAGACCGCTGGTCTATGACGGCACACCCGGCGAGCTGTTCCGGATGGGGATCAAGGTCACGCTGCTGACCGGGGTCACCGCGGGCATCTATTCGTTCTGGGGTAAAACGCGAATCCGGCAGTATCTGTGGGGTCACCAGACGCTGATGGGCGACCGGCTGACCTATACCGGTACCGGCAAGGAGCTGTTTCTCGGGTTTCTTATCGTGATGGCGGTGTTGGTACCCGTCATCATGCTGATTACCGGAATCGGGTTTCTGGCAGCCCGCTATGGGCAATTCGCACAGCTGATACCGACCACGATCCAGTATATCGTTTTCGGTTATCTGCTCGGCGTCGCAATCTACCTTGCACGGCGCTATCGGCTGAGCCGTACGGTATGGCGAGGAATCCGCTTTGGTCAGACCGGCAGTACAATGCGCTATGGCGCGCTGTTTTTTGGCTGGTTGATCGCCAGCATTCTGACGCTCGGTCTGATCAACCCGCTCGGCAATGTCCAGCTCCAGCGTATCAGAATGACCAACACCTGGTTCGGCAACCGGCATTTCGCCTTCAATGGCGCCGCGCGGGATATATATCTACGGTGGCTTTTATGCTGGTTCCTGACCCCCTTCACGCTCGGCTTATCGCTTCTCTGGTACAAGTTTTATGAGCTGAGCTATTTCGTCTCAAAGACGCATTTTCAGGGGCTCAATTTTTCGATGTCGATCGCCAAGCGCGACGTGGTTCGCTTCCTGCTGCCACTCGTCGTAATCTATCTGGTGTTTGTCGCCCTCGGGGCGCTGGGTATCTTTCTTTACCAGTGGGGCGTGGCAAATGAATCGGCGCTTATCAGCGGCATTTCCATTGGCGTCATTTCGGTTCTCGGTCTGGGTATTTTCCTGTGCGGGCGCGCCCTGCTGCTGAGCGTCGTCGTCCACCGCTTTCTGACCATGGTCGCCGCCAAACTCACGATTTCCGGCAGCACCGATATCGATGCCGTTCTCCAGAACATGACCGAACTCGCCCAGACCGGGGAGGGGCTGGCCTCGGCGCTCGATGTCGGCGTTGGATTCGATCTGGGGCTCTGACCCTTGGGCTGGCAGGGTCGTTATTACGACGGACAATCCGCCGCGCGGCACGAAGTCACGATTGAGATGGAACCCGACCGGCTCGATCTGGGCCCGGTCGGCGGCTCAACCCTTCACTGGGCGTTCGGAGATCTCTACTGGGTGGAAAGCCCTGGCAGTGGGGCGGTCCATCTCGGCCTGGCAACATCGCCCGGCGCCCGGCTGGTCATCGAGGACCCGGGCTTTGCCAGCTCTCTCCGCCATGTGTTTCCGCAAATCGACCGGGCTACCTCCCGGCATCTGGGTCATCGCCGCAGCCTCTATGTAATCCTGGGATGCTCGCTGGCCCTGGTCGCGGTCATCTATAGCGCCATTGCCTTCCTGCCGGGATGGATCGCGCCGCTGGCGCCGGAATCGATACAGCGAACCGTCGGCGACGCGGTTATTCGTGACGTCATCAGCATTTTTGGCAAGCTCGACAAAAAATCCGGGGACGGACGGCTTTGTACGAATGAGGATGGACAGGCGGCGCTCAATCGTCTGGTCGCACGGCTCGCGGGCCAGGCCGGGACCGCAGGAAATGAGCCGGGCGCTTTTCAGGTGCAGGTTACCAATATCAAGATCACCAATGCCCTGGCGGCGCCCGGCGGTCGGATACTTCTGTTCCTGGGCCTCATCGAATTCGCCAGATCTCCGGATGAACTGGCCGGTGTGCTTGCCCATGAGATGGGCCATGCACTCCATCGCCACCCGACCGTATCGATCATCCGCGAGATTGGTATGGTCGCCACTCTCGATCTCCTGCTCGGCCGGGGCGTTGCCGGGGGCACCGCCGGTATCCTGCTGCGCACCAGCTATTCGCGCGACGCCGAGCGGGAGGCCGACGATACCGGGTTCCGCCTGATGCGACAGGCCGGCATGTCGACCGCCGGGATGGTCAAGCTGTTTGAACGGTTCGAAAAGGAATTGCCGTCGCCGCCCAAAGCGCTGCAGGCATTTTCATCCCACCCGCGCAGCACCGACCGCGCCAAACGGCTTGCCGGTCAGGCCAAGGATAGCGGCGGCCCCGCCATGCCGGCTGCGGACTGGCAGGCGCTGCGGAAAATCTGCGATCAGGGCTGAGCGGCGGATTCGTTTGCCGATTCCGCCCGCTGTTTCCGCTCCGTCGCTGATTTGAGCTGGCCGCAGGCGGCGAGGATGTCGCGCCCGCGCGGCACGCGGACCGGCGCCGAATAGCCGGCATCGTTCACAATCTCGGAAAACCGCGCGATGGTGGCCCGGTCGGAGCATTCATAGGGCGCGCCCGGCCAGGCGTTGAACGGGATCAGATTGACCTTGGCGGGAATGCCCTTGATCAGCCGGGTGAGTTCCCGCGCATCCTGTTCTGAATCGTTGACGCCCTTGAGCATCACATATTCGAAGGTGATGCGGCGCGCATTGTTGGCGCCGGGATAGGCGCGGCAGGCGTCGAGCAGCTCGGCGATGGGATATTTCTTGTTGATCGGCACAATCTCGTCGCGCAGATCGTCGCGCACCGCATGCAGCGAGACCGCGAGATTGACGCCGAGCTCCTCGCCGCAGCGGCTCATGTTCGGCACATAGCCGGCGGTCGACAGGGTGATGCGGCGCTTGGAGATCGAAATCCCCTCATTATCCATGATGATGCGCAGCGCCTTGGCGACATTGTCGAAATTGAGCAGCGGCTCGCCCATCCCCATCATGACGATGTTGGACAGCATCCGGTTGCCTGACGGGCTCGGCCATTCGCCATAGGTGTCGCGGGCGATCAGCATCTGGCCGACGATGTCGGCGGAATCGAGATTGCGCACCAGATTCTGGGTGCCGGTGTGGCAAAATTTGCAGGTCAGCGCGCAGCCGACCTGGGAGGAGAGACACAGCGCGCCGCGGTCTTCCTCCGGAATGAACACGGTCTCGACCGCGCCGCCGCCCGGCACATTCATCAACCATTTGCGGGTGCGGTCTTCCGACAGCTGTTCACTGACGATGGTCGGGCGGGTAATGACGCAGCTTTTGGCAAGCTCGGGCCGCATCGCCTTGGCGAGCGTCGTCATCTCATCGAAGCTTTTGGCGCCGCGATGATACATCCAGTGCCAGATCTGGCGCGCACGGAATTTCGGGTGGCCGAGATCACCCATCACGGCCTCAAGCTCTTCGCGGCTCAGTCCGATCAGATTGATGCGCGTGTCTTTCGGGTCCGGTCGGTCCGGCGTCGCCACGGAGATGTCGGTAAGTTCATTCATGATGGCCCCTATATAGGGTGCCCACGCCCCAAACGGCGAGAAATTTATTCTGCCAAATTATTCGGCAGCGGCGACCGTGCGGGCGGGCATGCCGCCGGTCACCCCCTCGGGTGCGGCGCCGGGGGTGTATTTGAGCCACAGCACCGCGCCGGCGACCAGCGCCAGAAACGGCATCATCGCGATGCACACAGTGGTCCAGCCGAAATCGGTCTGGATCCAGCCCGCCACCCCGGAGAAAATCGCGACCGTGCCGAACACGAGGAAATCATTGATGCCCTGCGCCTTTTCACGCTCGACCGGACGGTAGCAATGGGTCAGCAGGGCGGTACCGCCGACAAACAGGAAGTTCCAGCCCGAGCCGACCAGCACATTGGCCAACCAGAAATGATGGATCGAGCCGCCAAACAGCCCGGTCACCGCCGCGGCACTCGACAGCACCAGCCCACACAGCAGGATATTCAACAGCCCGAACCGGGCGATCAGCGAGCCGGTAAAGAAGGACGGCGCGAACATGCCGACCATGTGCCACTGGGTGACGAACATCGCGTCCTCGGTATGGAGCCCGTATTGATGGATCATGGCAAGCGGAGTCGCCGCCATCATCAGCACCATGATGCCCCAGCCGATCACGGCGCACAGAACCGCGACGATAAAGCCGGGCTGGCCGGCGATCTGGGCGGCGCTACGCGGCACCGCATCGAACGCGGCTTTTTCGACCGGCGGAAAACGCACCAGGGCGACAATGCCGATCAGCAGCAGCGGAATAAACGCCATGGTGAGGAAGGTACCGGCGAACTGGTAAGGATCGCCGCCGCCGGCGCCCGCCGACAGGTTGAGCGCGTCAGGCCCACAAATGAACGCGATCGCGCGTGAGAAAACATCGCCTTCAAGCCAGCCGCCGGCGCTTTTATGGGTCAGTTTGGCGAGTTCCGGGCCGAGGAACGCGGCCACCACCCCGCCGCCGATCACCAGCGAGATCGCCCGGCTGCGGAATATATCCGAGGCCACCTCGGCGGCGGCAAAGCGGTAATGCTGGCTGGCGGCGGTAAACCCGCCAAAAATGACGGTCGCCATCATGAAGACCCAGAAATCCTGCCAGAAGATCGCGCCCGCCGCGACCAGCGCGCCCGCCGTGCCGAACAGCGAACACAGGACAAACGCCAGCCGGCGGCCGAGCCGGCGCATCAGCATCGCGATCGGGATGGCGAAGGCGGCGGTCGACAGCCACTGCACCGCATGCGGCGTGGTGGCGAGCCATTTGGAGCCTTCCGGCGCGAGCTTGTAGCCGACCAGCGCGCTGACCGCCAGCATCACCCCGGTGGAGGTGTTGAACAGCGCCTGGCAGGCCGCCAGCAACCCGACATTCTTCTTCATATGGGGCGGGCTTACCTGCTGGCTCATCGCGTCGCCTCTCCTGCCGGTGCTGTTGCCGGGACTGTTGCCGGGACTGTTGCCGGGGCTGTGTTCAAATTAACTCACCGCCTGTGTACCCCGGATCGCCAATCAATGCATCGACTGCCCGCCATCGACATTGAGGGTCTGGCCGGTCATGAAGCCGCTGGCATCGGACAGCAGGAACATCACCGTGCCGACCAGATCGTCGGGGAACTGGTCGCGATTGAAGCATTTGCCGTCGCCGCGTCCGGTCACATAGTTGGACGACGAGCTCGACACCTGGGTCTCGCTGAGGGTGAAGCCGGGGGTCACCGCATTAACGCCGATATTGTCGGCGCCAACCTCGCGCGCCAGCGCCCGGGTCAGCCCGACGACGCCGGCCTTCGAGGTGGTGTAATCGAGCCGGTTGGGATTGCCGCCCCAGATGCGGCTCGACGAAATATTGACGATCCGTCCGCCGCCGCGCTTCTGCATATAGGGGTAGACCGCCCGGCTGCACAGAAACAGCCCCTTGAGATTGACCGCCATGACGGCGTCCCAGCGATCGGGATCGATCTTGAACCAGTCGCCGCGGTCCAGCACCGACATCATCGAGGCATTGTTGATCAGCCCGTCGATACCGCCGAATTCGGCCGCCGCCGCATCGGCCATATGCTGCACCCGCTCCGGGTCGGTCACATCAGTCGGCACCGACAGCGCCTGCCCGCCGGCATCGCGGATCGCCGCCGCGACCTCGTCGCATTCCTTCGCCGCGATATCGGCCAGCACCACCTTGGCGCCGCTCTCGGCGAGCCGCTGGCTATAGACCTTGCCAATGCCGGTGCCGCCGCCGGTGACGATCACTACCTTGTCGGCCACGCTGAACGCCTGATTGATT
>JBLHKG010000111.1:0-6414 GCA_047619835.1 Alphaproteobacteria bacterium | reverse complement strand
GTTTGAGGGTTACCACCCGGGCGCCGAGACCGGCGGTCTTGGCACGCGCGGATACTTTCTCGCAGAGCGGCCATAAACGATGCTCCAGCGATTCGATGTCCCGCAAATCATCGGAAAAGGTGGTTTCTGCCGACATGCTCTTGCGATTGCTTGTCGGATCGACTTGCCGATTGTCGTCCCCTCGCGAAAATCGGTAGAGGCGGCTGCCAATCGATCCATATCGTTTGGTAAGGAATTCGTCGGAAGCAGCGCGCAAATTGCCGATTTCTGAAAATCCATCTTGTTCCAACCGTTTTTGCAGTGTGCGCCCTACGCCCCACAGCGCACTGACCGGTTGATGATCGAGGAAGCGAAGCGTCTCCTCCCTGCCGATCACGGTAAATCCGCGTGGTTTGTCGATGTCGGAGGCGATCTTGGCGAGGAACTTGTTGTGGCTCAGCCCGACCGTGACGGTGATGCCGATGTCGTCTTCGATCCGCCGTGCGAGCCGTGCGAGGGTTCGCGCCGGGCTCCCCTTGTGAAGCGCTTCGGTCCCCGAGAGGTCGAGAAACGCCTCATCTACCGACAATGGCTCCACCAGTGGTGTCGTCCCCAGCATTAGCTCACGGACACGCTGGCCTTCCCGCTGGTATTTGGCCGTGTCGGGGCGGATCACAATTGCCTCGGGACAGAGCTTGCGGGCGCGAAACATTGGCATCGCAGATCGGCAACCGAAGCGCCGGGCGATATAACACGCCGCCATGACAACGCCGCGCCCGCCTGCGCCGCCGACCAGCACCGGCTTGTTTTTCAGCGACGGGTTGTCGCGTTTTTCGACCGTTGCATAAAATGCATCGCAGTCAATATGGCCGATGGTGAGCCGGTCAAGCTCCGGGTGGGCAATCAGCCGGTTCGATCCGCATGACACACATTGCTTGATACCCTCGTTCCCGATGCCTGATTCCGGGCCAGTTTCAAAACAGTCTCGGCACAGCCAGGCCATCGCCAACGGGTCAGTCGCTGAAATAGAGGCGGGTTGGATTGTCGACCAGAATTCTGCGCCGCTGCTCGTCGGCCGGCGCCATGGCGCCGAGCACGTTCAGCAGATCACCGTCATTGGGTATCCTTCCGGGTTCGAACGTATTGCCATGTGGCCAGTCGCTGCCCCAGATGACCCGGTCGGGCGCGGCGGCAATGACAGCCTGTCCCATCGGGATGATATCCGTGTAAGGCATACCCTCGGGTACATAGGCCTGCTTGAGCGCTGAAATCTTGTCGACGCTGGCGATCTTGACCCAGAACCTGTCGTCTTTGAGCAGATCCTGCAGCAGGGTGAACGCGGGGTGGTCGATGCCCCCGTCGGAAGGCTTGCAGCGCGCCATGTGATCGATGATCGTCGGGATCCGAATGTTGCGGATGATCGCTTCATTGTCGACGAAGTGATCGGGCTCGACATGGAGCACCAGCGACCAGCCGAGCTTTTCCATTCGGGGCAGCGCGGCCGCCAGCGTATCGATGCTGCCCGGGCGGTCCGACATCAGCGAGAACCTGGCGCCGCGCGCGCCGTCCTCGTGCAGTTTTTCCAGATCGATATCGGTGAATTTCTCGTTGAACCGGATAACGCCCCGCATCGAGCCATCGGAGCGCTTGACCGCGTCCATGATCGCCGAGTTATCCATCCCGTGCGCGGTTGGCTGGACGGCGATGCCGCGGGTCAGCCCGGTGATCCGCTGAACTTTGCGGTAGTTCTCGACGGGCCCGCCCGGCGGAGTGTAGCGCCGGGTTTCGGCGAACGGGAATTTGTCGGGGGGGCCAAAAATATGGAAATGCGTATCGCAGGCGCCGTCGGGCAGCGTCCATGATGGCGCTCTGGTATTGGGGTCGGGCGGCAGGGCATAGGGAAGTTCATCGGCCATGGTATTTGTCTTTACATCCGGATGTTGTTTGATCGCCTGAGCATATGCCAAACTCTACGCGTGAGACAGTGATCCTGAAAGGCTGTGTAGCTGACGGGATAATCTACCAATATGAACGATGCTGACGTAGCGAACCGGACATAAATAGCCATGCGACATCGCGATACAGGGGTGCTGCTTTACGACGAAGCGCGGGCGACGCCGGGCTTTACTTTGATCGTGCCCTTGGTGGGACGTGAAGCCTATCTGATCGGCATGCAGGGTGAAGTCCTTCACCAGTGGAGCTTTCCACTGACGCCCGGCAATTACGCCTATCTGCTGGAAAACGGTAATCTGCTGTGGTCGGGCCGCACCGAGGAAGGCCCGCCGCTTCGCCGGGGCAAGGGCGGGTTGATGCGCGAATATGACTGGGACGGCAATATCGTCTGGGAATATGTCGATCATGCCCAGCATCATGATTTTCGCCGCTGCGCCAACGGCAACACGATTTATCTCGGCTGGGAGGCTTTGCCCGACGATGCAGCCCGCCGCGTGATCGGTGGCATTCCGGGCAGCGAGAAAGACGGGGTGATTTATGGCGATTATGTCCGTGAGGTGAATCCGGCGGGGGGGACCGTCTGGGAATGGCACTTTCATCTTGATGAAAATATTGAAGCGCATCCGCTGATCGAGGTTTGCGATCGCGAGGAATTTGCCCACGCCAATGCCTGCTTCCCGTTGCCGAATGGAGATATCCTGATCAGCTTCCGGCGGACCCATACGCTCGCCATTATAGATCGGCAAACGAAGAAATTCCGCTGGCTGAAGCGCGACGTGATGTGGGGAACCACCCATGACGTCCAGATGCTCGATAACGGAAATCTTCTGTTCTTTGCCAATGGCATATATACCCCGCTCAATCCGTTCTCGCGCGTGATAGAGCTCGATCCGGCGACGGGGGAGGAGGTGTGGGATTATCGCGGCCAGCCGACATGGACATTTTTCAGCCCCAATATTTCCGGCGCCCAGCGGCTGTCTTCCGGTAACACGCTGATTTGCGAGGGGCAGATGGGTCGGGTTTTTGAGGTCACGCCGTCACAGGAAATCGTGTGGGAGTATATTTGTCCCTATTTCGGGCCTTATAACTGGTTTGGGCTTGAACGCGGCGGTGCGGGCAATTCCCTCTTCCGCGCCTATCGCTACGCACCCGAATCGGTTCAAATAGCCAATCGCGTAAAGTCACCCTAAGATGGGGAATTGAATGCAATGGTTTTGAAACATGTATAAACCCTTTGCCAGTCCCTTCGGTCGCTACACCTTCTGGCTTGGTTTGCCGCTTCTGCTGATAGCTGGCGGACCGCTGATCGAAAGTCCGTTTGCGCTGGTTGATCGGCTCGGGCATTTCCCCCTACAGGCTGCGGCAATCGCCATACCACTCGCGCTGGTGGCCTTTCTGCGTCGAAAGAGACCCGGTGCCGGCTGGTCTCTGGTGGTTACATTGGGGGCATTTTTTCTGAACGGCGCCTGGCTACTGCCCTATTTACCGGTTGCCGCCGAGCCCGCCCATGACCAGAAAAATGCGCTTAAAGTGGTCCAGCTCAATGTGCTCCGGGTCAATAAAAGTACGAAAGCGGTCACCGACTGGATTCGGAAAGAGAATCCGGACGTGTTGGTGGTCCAGGAAATCGATTCGGAATGGCGGACCGCGCTGGCCGATATACAGGATTTGTTTCAACACCGGGTTCTCGTTGAACGCCGGGATGATTTTGGCATCGCGGTTTTTTCGAAACATCGGGTTCTGTCACGGCACACGGCTGTACTGCCGTTCATTAACGTTCCTGCTCTGTTTCTCGTACTTGATTTCAAGGGGGTCTCGGTTCGCCTTGCCACCATGCACGCGCCGCCGCCGATGGGAGATGTACAAATTGCCGCGAGACGGGGGGCGCTCGACCAAATCGAAAGCTGGGTCAAGCTCGACCCGAAATCCCCGGCTATTGTCGCCGCCGATCTGAACATCACGCCTTATACGGCGGTCTGGCGTCGGTTTATCAATGTCACCGGTCTGGTCGATCCACGGCGCGGCCGCGGATTCCTGACAACCTGGCCGGCATTTGTACCCGACCCATTCCGCATCCCGATCGATCACATATTGCACAACAAGGCTTTCCGAACCGTCTCGCTAAAGACCGGGGACTGGCTGGGAAGCGATCATCTGGCGCTGGTCGCGGTCGTCGAACTCTATAATAAATAGGTTTTGAGAAAGGCCTTGGCCGACGCGCCCCAGATTTGCTGGCCGGCGGCGCAGAAACGATGTGCCTCGGCCCCGTCCGTGCCCCATGGCGGAAAAATACGTGCCTCAAACGGTTGGTCGCGTTCTGACAGCAACGCGCCGAGCTCATTGGTTGGCGCCGTGTTGAAATCGTTTGCCGGCTGGATCAGATAGACCGGCTGGGTCAGTTTTCTGGCGGCCTCGATGATCATCGATCTGATTTTGGGGTGCCCGGCCCACTGGCTCGCCCCGCCGGAGAAATCGAGCCCGCATTTCCAGCGCTCATCGGCGGCGAGTGCGAGCAAGGTATGAATTCCGCCGAGAGAGCTCCCCATGGCGACGATCCGGGTTGGGTCGATGTCCGGTGCTGACGCCGCAAAATTCAGCGCCGACAATACATCGCGATTTTCCTCGGCGATCCGGGCCGACATCTGTGTGTCATGTTCTGCTGTGCCGCGCGGCGCCGTGACGGCTTCGGCAAGCGGTATGCCGGGAGACTCGCCATAGCCCGCCCGGTGGGGAAACAGATAGGCGCAACCCCACGACAGGAACAGACAGGCGGTCTGCGGGTGCGAAAGGTCCGTGGTGCCGGGTGGGTTAGCGCTGCCATGGTTATCGATGACGCATGGAAAGGGCCCGTCGCCAGGCGGGATAAATAAATACCCGGCGAGACCATCTACACCTCCGTCGAACGAGACCCGTTTAGGCGCCATCGAATGTCCATTGAGCGAGATGTCTCTCATTATGGGATCCCTGAAAATTCGGCAGGCTAGCGGTTCTTTGCACCCCTTGCCCTTTATGCGTTTGCCGGTGGTCGGCACGTGCTGCCTGTTCGCCGCTATGCTGGCCGTTGCCCTGCGGGCTTGTCAAGGCGAGCGCTCCTTTCGATCAGTCGCTTGTGCGCTGAGTCCGACCACTTTAGCCTGCGGAGCATGCTGAGCGAGGACGAGAATGAACGACTGACACGGACCGGACGTCAAACTCCTGCCGGGCTGCTGCTGCGGGGGTACTGGCAGCCTGCTGCCCTGTCCGAGGAGCTGGATCGCGGTCGGCCTGTCGTGCCGGTGCGTCTGCTGGGAGAGGATCTGGTGCTCTTCAGGAATAGCGATGGCGAGCCGGCATTGATCGGTCGTGCCTGCCCCCATCGCGGCGTCGATCTGGCCTATGGCCGGTGCGAAGACGGGGGATTGCGATGTCCGTTTCATGGCTGGCTGTTTGCGGGCGATGGGCGGTGTCTGGAACAGCCGGCGGAGCCGGAAGGCAGCAATTTTCATACCAAAATTCACCAAACTTCCTACCCCTGTATCGAGCGGAACGGCATGGTATTCGCCTATCTGGGGGAAGGTGAACCGCCCTCGTTGCCGGCGTATGACTGTTTCGCGGCGCCAGCCGAATACAGCTTTGCCTTCAAGGGGTTGATCGACGCCAACTGGTTGCAGGCGCTCGAGGTCGGCATTGATCCCGCCCATGCCTCGTTTCTGCACCGGTTTTTCGAGGACGAGGATCCCGAAGGGGGCTATGGCCAGCAATTCCGCGACGTCACCGAAGACATTCCGGTGACCAAATTGCTGCGCGAAAACATGCGCCCGAACATTGGGGCTGAGGAAACCGGATACGGGCTACGGATCTTTGCGCGCCGCGACCTGGGTAACGCGGGAACCCATGTTCGGGTGACCAATTTCGCTTTTCCCAACGCCATCGTCATTCCGATGAGCGCGGAGATGACCATCACCCAATGGCATGTCCCGGTATCGGATACGGAATGCTACTGGTACGCGCTGTTCACCGGGTTCGAAAAACAGGTCGATCATAAGGCGATGCGCGCGCAACGGCTGGAGCTGTTCGATCTGCCCGACTATCGCCCGCGGCGAAACAAGTCGAATGGCTGGGGCTACGATGCAATGGAACAGCAGACCCAGACCTATACCGGGATGGGGAGCGACATCAACGTACACGACAATTGGGCGGTGGAATCGCCCGGACCGATTTTCGACCGTTCGAAGGAGCATCTCGGCACGACCGACAAGGCAATTATCGCCGGCCGCAAGCTGCTGATGGCGGCAATTGATGTCGTGGCGCACGGTGGTAGGCCTCCGTTGCGATATGAAAAAGGAGAGCCGCCGCTGGCAGTCGACACAATCTGCACCGAAGACAGGTGGCGCGAATTTGACCGCGCGCGCCGCTCCCGGTCGCCGTGGGTGGAAAAGCCATGACCTCTCAACCGGGTAGCCACGGGCGATCAAAATTTGCCGAGCGGTTCGGTTTGCGGGA
>JBLHKG010000110.1:0-6461 GCA_047619835.1 Alphaproteobacteria bacterium | reverse complement strand
CATTGAAGTCGTTGCTTCCGCTGGCAACGGCCAAGCGGCGATAGACTCTCTCAGGAAGAATTCCGTCGACGTCATTGTACTGGATATCGAGATGCCGGTTCTGGACGGATTGTCTGCGCTGCCCAAACTTCTGGAAATTGACCCGACAGTCAAAATTGTTATGGCATCTACCCTGACGGTGGCCAATGCCGATATCAGTCTGAGGGCGCTCGCGAAGGGTGCCGCGGATTATGTTGCAAAGCCGACATCAACCGCTGAACTGCATTCTGCCGACGATTTCAAGCGCGAGCTGTCAGCAAAAGTTATTGCGCTGGCCGGTGCGCGGCGCCGTGTCAGTGTGAAGCGGGAACGCACTCCTGCGGTCCTAAAATCGCCTGGCCTCAAAGCCGGACCATTCGGAATAAGAACTCCTTCGCGTCTCCCGCCAACGATCCTTGCGGTCGGAAGTTCAACTGGTGGCCCGCAGGCTCTGATGACCTTCATAAAGGGGTTGGGGACTGATTTTAGTCTGCCGATTGTCGTTACGCAGCACATGCCGGCGACCTTTACCGCCATTCTGGCGAAGCATTTGACGGAAAACTCCGGTCGCAAATTTTGCGAGGCAAAGGATGGTGACCGAATTGAACCAGGTCGGGGTTACGTAGCCCCAGGCGATTACCACATGCTAATCGTCCCGGGCGCTGCCGGGCTGGTCGTGAAGTTAACTGATACTGCTCCGGAGAATTTTTGCCGTCCCTCCGTCGACCCGATGCTGCGGAGTCTGATTGAAACACATGGCGCCAAGGCGTTGGTCGTGATTTTGACGGGTATGGGTCATGACGGGCTTGAGGGAGCGCGCGGAATTGTCGATGCGGGCGGTACGGTGATCGCTCAGGACGAGGAGACCAGCGTTGTTTGGGGAATGCCCGGGGCGGTCACGATGGCAGGTGTGTGTGCCGCAGTTCTGCCGCTGAATTCCCTGGCCGGTCGCGTGCGTCAGCTTTGTGGAAAGGCCGGATCGTGAAACCTGGTGACTTCGAGTTTCTGGCGGGTTTTCTTAAAAAGGAATCTGGCCTGGTCCTGTCGATGGACAAGACATATCTGGTCGAAAGCCGACTCGTGCCAGTCGCGCGCCGGCATGGGATAGGTGGCCTGGACGACTTGATTTCCGCCATTCGCGGCGGTCGTGATCAGTCGCTCAACAAAGAGGTTATTGAGGCGATGACGACTAATGAGTCGTTCTTTTTCCGAGATTTGAGCCCGTTTGAAAGCCTCAAGAATTCGGTGCTGCCGATAATTGCAGAAGCCCGCAGGAAAGCCGGCGCTTCCAAAATCCGTATCTGGAGCGCGGCGTGCTCGAGCGGGCAGGAGCCCTACACAATTGCGATGGTGCTCCGTGAAAACCCGCAAATTACACAGGGTTTGCCGGTGGAGATTCTGGCGACCGATCTATCGACGGAGATCCTGACCAAGGCCAAAGAGGGCGTTTATACGCAGTTCGAGGCTCAGCGCGGTATGCCGATTCATCTTTTGATGAAATATTTTACACAGGTCGGTGAGCACTGGCAGATCAATGACGAAATACGCCGGATGGTGGAATTTCGTCAAGCCAACCTGCTCCAGAGCCTTGCCGGTTTCGGCAAGTTCGACATCGTTTTCTGCCGAAACGTTCTGATTTATTTCGACGCTGAATCGAAGACCGATATTTTGTCGCGGATGGGCGCTCAGATGGCGGGGGACGCCTATTTGTATCTTGGCGGTGCGGAGACCGTGATCGGGATATCGGACGCGTTCAAGACGATCCAGGGCCAGCGCGGGGTTTATATCGTTGCGGGCGGCGACGCGACTACCGCAGCTGCGCCGGTAGCAATGCCCTTGGCCAGATTTGCCTGAACTGCTGCTAAACAGCCCGCCCGTTCCATTATATAAAAAAAAACGCTGCGGTTTGCTCCGCAGCGTTTTTTCTTGGTCGGTGTCTGAGAAGTCTCAGCCGACGGCGCGCGCGGCGGGCTGATACTCTTCTTCACCGGTTTCCGACGGTGGATCGCGAAGCACATAACCGCGCCCCCAAACCGTCTCAATGTAGTTGTCGCCACCGGTGGCCGAAGAGAGTTTCTTGCGGAGCTTGCAGACGAAAACGTCGATAATCTTGAGTTCGGGCTCGTCCATGCCGCCATAGAGATGGTTCAGGAACATTTCCTTGGTGAGCGTCGTCCCCTTACGCAGTGACAGTAGCTCGAGAATTCCATATTCCTTGCCGGTCAAATGCAGCGGTTGGCGGTTAACCTCAACGGTCCGCGTGTCGAGATTTACCGACAGCCTGCCGGTCCGGATGATCGATTCCGAGAAACCCTTGGAGCGGCGGACGACGGCCTGGATGCGCGCGATCAACTCACCCTTGTCGAACGGTTTGGTCAGGTAGTCGTCGGCGCCATAGCCGAGCCCCTTAATCTTCTGATCCGGCTCGCTCAGACCTGAGAGAATGAGGATCGGTGTACGAACCTTTGCCGCGCGCAAGCGCTTGAGAACCTCATAGCCATCCATGTCGGGCAGCATGAGGTCCAGAATTATCAGGTCGTAATCGTAAAGCTTGCCGATCTCGAGTCCGTCTTCGCCAAGGTCCGTGCAGTCGCACACGTAACTTTCGTTCTTCAGCATCATCTCGATCGATTTAGCTGTCGCCGTGTCGTCTTCAACCAATAACACGCGCATATTTCACCTCTTTGTCTGACCGCTGTTCATCAATGTTAACGACAGTTTGCGCCCTGATGGTTAACAAAACATGTACCGATCTTGCGTTGTCCAGATTTTTTACAGTTCATAAAGACAGTTAGGTCATCATGGCCTGTGTCGGATGTCCGACGCAAGTTGCTGATACAAAAAGAAAATCACCTATTACCGACCCTAATATCAAGGAGAAAATTGCTTTGGCCGCATTGCAGGCGCTGGTTAACGAATTATTTGATGTCGCCGAAGTAAGGATTTATGGCCGTGTAACGGCGGTTCTTGGGATGTTGATCGAGGTCGGGGGCACGTCGCGGGCCTTTTCGATCGGCGATCAATGTCAGGTGGTCGCACGCGACGGACGGCCTGTATTGTGCGAGGTCACTGGATTTCGCGAGGGACGAGCGCTGCTCATGCCGTTTCAGCCCCTTGAAGGAATTGGGCTCGGCTGCCGTGTCTGGCGCATTTCCGGGCGACCGGTCATCCATCCCCATCGCGCATGGCTGGGTCGGGTCATTAATGCACTGGGGGAGCCGATCGACGGCAAAGGGCCGTTGCCCGAGGGCGTCGTTGCCCAGCCGCTGCGCAACAAACCGCCGCCAGCCAGCCGTCGGCGCCGTGTGGGCGGAAAAATCGATCTTGGTATTCGCGCTCTCAACACCATGATCACCTGTTGTCGCGGTCAGCGCATGGGCATTTTCGCCGCATCAGGCGTCGGTAAATCGATCATGCAGTCGATGGTGGCCCGATTTACATCGGCCGATGTAAACGTCATCGGGCTGATTGGGGAGCGCGGTCGAGAGGTTCAGGAGTTTATCGAGGACGATCTCGGTCCGGAAGGGTTGGCGCGGAGTGTCGTGGTGATCGCCACCTCTGACGAGTCGGCTCTGATGCGTCGTCAGGCGGCGGACCTCACGATGGCGGTGGCGGAATATTTTCGCGATCAGGATGAAGACGTGCTCTGCATGATGGACAGCATCACGAGGGTTGCGATGGCGCAGCGCGAAATCGGCCTGTCGATGGGGGAGCCGCCGGCCAATAAGGGATACACGCCGACCGTTTTCGCGGAGCTGCCGAAGCTGCTGGAACGCGCCGGCCCGGGCGAGGGCGAAGGTACGATTACCGGCTTGTTCAGCGTTCTGGTCGAAGGCGACGATCATGACGAACCGATCGCCGATGCTGCACGCTCCATCCTCGACGGGCATATCGTGCTTGAACGGGGTATTGCGGAACGGGGGCGTTATCCGGCCATCAACGTGCTGCGGAGCGTATCGCGTACCATGCCCAATTGTAATACGCCGGCGGAAACCGCGCTGATTCTTCGGGCCCGGCGAATGATTGCCCGGTATGAGGATATGGCGGAGATGATCCGTATCGGCGCTTATCAGCCTGGCGCGGACGCCGCCACGGATGAAGCTATTTTCTATAATGACAGGCTCGAAGCTTTTCTGACCCAGGACAAGAATGAACGGGCCGATCTTGAAACCGGTTACCGACAGCTTGCGGAAATTTTCAGTGAGGAAGACAGATGAAGGGCTTGAAGACACTCATCAGAATTAACAAGCTGAAGCTTGAGGACCAGCAGCGCCAGCTTGCGGAACTGGAAGGAACCTCGGGTGTATTTCGGTCACAGATTGCCGCGATGGAAGAATCGATGCGGCGAGAATCGGAACTCGCCGACCAAAATCCCGATGCGGCCCATACCGTTGGAGGTTTTGTTCAGTCCACACTCGCGCGAAGGGGAACGCTCCAGGCCTCGCTCGCTGAAATTGAGAAGCAGGTCACTTTGCTCCGGGACGCAGTTGCGACCGCTTTTCGGGAAATCAAGCGTTTCGAATTGATCATGGAACGGCGTGAAGACGCGGCCCGGCGCAAAGCGGGGCGTCAGGAACGGAAGGTGGAGGATGAGACTGCGCTTGCCGTGTTCCGGCGGGGTCAGCGAGTGGCGACCGGTTAGACTTAAAGACTATTCAGAAACGCAATCAGGGCGGTTCGATCCGGGAGCGGCAGCATCCGAAATCTTTCTCGCGCATTTCTAGCTTCGCCAGCATGCCAGAGGATCGCCTCTGCTGGCCCATTCGCCCGCCCGTCATGCAGCAGCCGGTGATGTTTGTTCACCGCCGGGATTAAGCCGAGCCCCCAAAGCGGTGGCGTTCGCCACTCGCGTCCTGTTGCTCGAAAATCGGGCCGGTTGTCAGCCAGGGCATCGCCCATGTCGTGCAGGAGAAGGTCTGTATAGGGAGCAAAGCGCTGGTTTGAGATAATCGGGTTGGTGTGAAATCCGGCCGCCAGGACCGGGCGATGGCACGCGGTGCAGCCAATCGTGTCAAACAGAAGTTCGCCCCGCGCAACCTTTGAGGAGGATGCGTCTCTGCGACCGGGAACGCCCAGAGATTCGGTATAGAAGGTAAGCTTGTCCATGAAGGCCTTGGCTGCCTCCGGGGCACCACCATGGATCGACGACTGGCATTTTGTCTGCGCGACAGGACAGTTTTCGTCCGGAAACAGGCGCGTTGTGATGCCCAAGTCGCCGTGGAATGCAGCGGCATTCTGCTGCCGCAGGCTCGGTTGGCTGGCCTTCCAGCCAAAGCGACCGGTTCGCATGGTGCCGGTGATTTTGTCGAAAACGATATTCCTTCGTCCCGAAATACCGTCGCCATCGACATCGTCCGGATCTGCCATTCCCGCCAACGTCTGTTCCGGCACTGCCTCCAGAAGTCCGAGGCCGAACACGGCGGGAGCGACACGTGGCGAAAAGAGAATGTCGTTGCCCCAGTGTCCGAAAGCGAAATCGTGGAACTGGTATGTCGGTTTGTTCAATTTGTAAGGCGTCCCGTCGCCATAGCTTCCCTCAATGACGGTCGTTGAAATTGTAACCCGCGCTTCTGGTGGAACGCCGGGGATCGCATGGTTCTGGATTTGGCTCTTATAGATTGGATGAGGCCGGGGTCCGCCATGCGGTCCGCTTCCGGGCAGACTGATCCGTAGCAGCATGGAGTCCATTCTGTCGGACAGCTTCTCCGGCGGGCGCCCGCGCCCGTCGCGGACGTGGCAACCTGAGCAGGATACGTTGTTATAGGTTGGGCCCAGCCCGTCGAAGGCCTCCGTCCCCGGCTTTGCGATGGCCCATTTTAATTTGAACAGGTGGTTGCCAAAAAAGAAGTCGCGCACGCGATCCATCGGCATATTGGCGGCGGGCAGGGAGAATGCATGTCGGTTCGTTGCATCCTGCGTCGTTGCCCCGCCTGCCGCGATATCATTTGCGGCGGCGGCGAGGGGGACTGCCGTCAGGACGGCGATCGCGGCTATCCGGCTCCAGAACATATTCGGCCCGTAACGTCAGGAAATCCCGGACTGTACAGGGTTAGCCCGCCAATCCGAACACGACAAATACCCTGAAGTCCGAGAAATCCCCACTCTGGTGGCGGGATATTTTGGTCAAATCTGGGTCAGAGTCTTGATCTTGGCCCGCGGATGAACCTCGTTCTGGGATATGACCATGGTTGCGGGACGGAAACGTTCGACAATTGAGCGTACGAACGGGCGGATCGCGGGGCTGGTCAGCAATGCCGGCGATTCTCCCATCATGGCGAACTTGTCGAAAGTCTCTCGCACCTGCGAGATGAATTCCTGCAGTCGGCTTGGCGCCATCGATAATTGCGCCTCGTCACCCTGCCCGATGATCGCTTCGGCGAAGGCTTGCTCCCATTCCGGCGAGAGCGTGATCAATGGTACATATCCCGCATCGCCAGCTGCCT
>JBLHKG010000109.1:0-6468 GCA_047619835.1 Alphaproteobacteria bacterium | reverse complement strand
GGGCCGCTATGGTTCACCATCTCATCCACCCTATTCCGGGAAGCGTAATGTCTGAGCCTTCTGACCTGCCTGAAACCTCTCTGTCCCAGCATTTCTGCGCCTGGGCGGCGCATCTGGAGGTTAGTGAAATTCCGCCCGCCGTTCGAGCTGCGGCGACAGCCGCCCTGACCGATTTTGCCGGGCTGTGTGTTGCCGCGCGCGATCTCGATTATGTCGGTCAGATGGCGCGTGCCGGGGCGGAACCGGGCGAGTGCACTGCCATCGGTCACGCTGCGCCGATGGATGTCGGCGGCGCGGCTTTGGTCAATGGCACGGCCGCTCATGGCGAAGATTACGACGACACGTTCGAGGGCACGCCGGTTCATACCGGGGCAGTGATCTTTCCCGCCGTGCTGGCCGCCTCCGAGCGGTTCGGCCTGTCGGGCGGAGACGCGTTTCGCGGTATCGCGGCAGGCACCGAGCTGATGTGCCGCATGGCGCTGGTCGCCCCGACAGCGATCCACCGCGCCGGGTTTCACCCGACCGCCGTCATCGGCGCGCTTGGGGCAGCCGCAGCGGTCGGAACGGCGCTCAAACTGTCCGAAAAACAAATGACCGACGCGCTCGGCATCGCCGGGTCGATGGCGTCCGGCATCATCGAATATTTGGCGGAGGGCAGCTGGACCAAGCGGATGCACGCCGGATGGGCGGCGCAGGCCGGTATTCGCGCGGCGCTGCTGGGGCGCGAAGGGTTTCTCGGGCCCCGCACGGTGCTGGAGGGCCAGCATGGCTGGTTCTTTGCCTTTGCTGATCACGGCATCATTCCCGATTTCGCGGCGGTCACCCGCGATCTAGGCACGCGCTGGCACGCTGCCTCCATTGCCTTCAAACCCTATGCCTGCGGCACCATGACCCAGCCCTTTATCGATTGCGCGGTTCGCCTGGCGGGCGACGGGCTCGATCCTGCCGATATCGAAGCGGTGACCTGTAAGGTCGGCGAGGGGACGGTACATCGGCTGTGGGAGCCGCTGTCGGAAAAACAGGCGCCCTCGACCGCCTATTCAGCCAAGTTCAGCGTGCCTTACTGCGTCGCCGCCGGTTTGCTTGACGGCGCTGCGGGGCTGGCCCAGTTCACCGACGAGCGCGTTGCCGACCCGGCAATTCGGGCGCTGGCCGCCCGGATCACCTACGAGATAGATCCCGATAACGAATACCCGGCGAATTACAGCGGCCATGTTCGCGCAACGCTCAAGGACGGCTCGGTGCGGGAGGCAGAACAGCCCTATATGCGGGGCGGTGCGCACGAGGCGCTCGACCCTGCCGAGCTCTCTGCCAAGTTCCGCGCCAACTGCGCATTTGGCGGCTGGAACTCGGACCGTATCGATGCACTGGCGAGCTTCTGCGCCGGATTGTTTGGGGCAGAGGATCTCTCTGGTCTGGCGGCATTTCGGGGTTGAGACAGGGCCGGTTTCTAACCCGCGCGCTGTCACGCGATGGTCGTGTACCAGCCACCATTGACGTGCAGTACCTGGCCGGTGATGTAACGCCCGCCCGGGGAACACAGGAATTTTGCCGTGGCGGCGATTTCCGACGGCTCGCCGGCCCGCCCCAAGGGCGGGTGCCGGTCCTGGAAATGCTGGGGCAGCGCGCCGTCGCGGGTGGTTTCAATATGGCCGGGGGCGATGCAGTTGACGGTGATGTTGTCGGGTGCAAGCTCTGCCGCGAGCGCGCCGGTCAACCCGGCGATGCCTGCCTTGGCGGCAGCAACATGGGTACGCAGTGCAACCCCGGCATGGCCGCCAACCCCGCCGATATTGACGATGCCGCCCCAAGGGGTTTTTCTTCAGATGCGGCACGGCGGCACGGCAGCAATAGAAGGTGGCGTCCAGGCAACCCGCGATCACCGTGCGCCAGTCGTCATCGGTGGTTTGCTCGATGGTGGTGTTGCGCCGGACCCCGACATTATTGACCAGAATATCCAGCCGTCCGAAAGCGGCAGCGGCGGCCTCGATCATCGCGGTGGCCTGCGCCGGATCCGAGACATCGCAAAGATGCAACAGCGCCTTGCCGCCGGCTTTCTCGACTGCAGCGGCGGCTTCCTCCGCCTCATCGCGTGAATTTCGCGCATTGATCAGAACTGAGGCGCCTGCCTCACCCAGCGCAATGGCGGTGGCCCGTCCGATGTTGCGGGCGCTGCCGGTGACAATCGCGCCGAGACCCTCCAGGTCACCCTTCAGGTCTCCTGCGAGACCTCCGGTCATGAGAACCGCGCCGTATCGATGGTGTGAGCGGCCAGCGCATCGCGGTCGATCTCGGGTAGATAGCCAGCCTCCATATGCAGTGCTCCGTCTCTGAATTGCAGCGGATTGGCGAACAGCCGGTCGCGGGGCTTGAGGAAACCGTTGAACTCGCCCGCATTGTCGATGGTACCCCGCGCGACGCAGGCCTCCATCCAGCAGCCTAGCTCGGTCGATACGCCATCGCCGAGCACCGGCACCATGCCGAGGGTGCGGATCAGCTCGAGCCCGTCACGCAGCCGGTCGAGCCCGCCCATCTTCTTGAGCTTAAGCTTGACGAATCCTATCCCGTCGATGTCGCCGGCGCGGCGAATGTCATCAAGATCATAGATCGATTCGTCCATCATCACCGGTACGGTCGAGACCGCGGCGACGGCCGCATTATCGTCCCAGGCATTTGACTCGCAGGGCTGCTCGAACAGCTCGATGCCGTCCGGGTCGAGAGTCTCGGCAAAACGCACCCCGTCTTCGCGGTTGAACCCACGATTGGCGTCGAGCCTTATGCTCGCCTTGCCTTTGGCGGCTTCCTGTACGGCTTTGACCTTGGCGGCGTCCTCCTGCCAGTTCTTGCCGACCTTGACCTTGAGCGTGCGGAAGCCCTCGGCCACGCGGGCATCGACCTCCGCCGGGATGTCGGCATGATCGGTCGAATGGAACGGGGTGAGCAGGGGGAGGGCGACATCCTTATCGAGCGTCAAGGCTGTGTGGCCACCCAGCATCTCAAGCGCGGTCACCAGAGATGTCGCGGCCACCGGGCTTTCCGGAATGCGCGCCGTGATCGCTGCCAGCGCGTCTTCGGTCGATTTTCCGACCAGCGTTCCCGCTGCGGCTCGGCAGAATTCCCAGCCGCCATCGACGGTCTCGAATGTATGACCGGGCGAGATATGCCCTTCGCCCCAGCCGATCCGTCCGTCGCTGCCCCGTGCCTCGACAATGATCGGCTCGAAATCGTCATACACCCGATAGGATACGTGATAGGGCACGGTCAGCAGCATCTTCACGCGGTAGAGGGTGATTTCCTCGATGGTCACTTCGGTCTCCTTTTTTCAGTCTCCATCTTAAACTGCGCGGTCGATCCGTGATAGGATGTTGCACCAAAAGAGGAATCAGCGATGACCACCACCGCCCCCACCACCGCCCCCACCACCGCCCCCCCCACCGTCATCGATATCCGACCGGTTTCCCGGGCGCTGGGCGCGGAATTGGCGGGCATCGATCTTGCCGATGTTAGCGACGCCACGTTTGACACGATAATGCAGGCATGGCGGGATCACCTCGTGCTGGTGTTCCGTGGCCAGACACTGTCGGACGCGGCATTCCTCGAATTCAGCGCCCGGCTGGGTGAGCTTGATCTCGCGCCGATCACCGTGACCGGCAAACCCTATATCCCCGAGCTGCCGCATCTCGCGATTATTTCCAACGTGGTTGAAAACGGCGAGGCGATTGGTGGGCTCGGCAATTCGGAGCTGATCTGGCACACCGATATGTCCTATGTCGATAATCCTCCGGTGGCGAGCCTGCTCTATGCGCTGGAAGTGCCGGAGACCGGTGGCGATACCGGGTTCTGCAATATGTATGCCGCCTATGACGCGCTGCCGGACGATCTCAAGCGCCGGATTGCCTCGCTCACCTGCAAACATGACGCCTCGCATAACTCGGCGGGGGAAACCCGCAAGGGTTTCAAAAACAATTTTGCAAACCGCGACGATATCCCCGGGGCGGTTCATCCGCTGGTCTGTGCCCATCCCGAAACGGGCCGCCCGGTGCTCTATCTCGGCCGCCGGGCCAATGCCTATATCCCGGAGCTTTCGCCGGAAGATGGCGATGCGCTGCTCGATGAAATATGGTCCTATACCACCCGCCCCGAACATTTCTGGGCCCATCAATGGCAGGCGGGGGATATCGTCATGTGGGATAATCGCAGTACGATGCATCGGCGCGACGATTTCGACCAGTCAACACGCCGGATCATGCATCGTTCGCAGGTCCAGGGAAAACGAATGGAGGCGGCCGCCTGATGCCAGACACAGCACTCGACCAGACAGACGGGATCGACTGGGTCGCCCGCGCAAAACAGGTCTTGCCGGCGATTGCGGCGGATGTTCCCCGTACAGAAGCGGATCTAAGAGTGACGCCCGAAATCATGGCGGCGATGCACGAGGCCGGACTGTTTCGCATGACGATTCCGCGCTCGGTCGGGGGCGGCGAAGTGCCGCTGCTGGAACTCATTCAGGCGATTGAGGTCATTGCCGGCGCCGATGCCAGCGCCGGTTGGTGCCTCGGCCAGGGCCTTGGTTGTGCGCGCTCGGCAGGGTTCCTCGATCCTGATGTTGCACAGGAGGTCTTCGGCCCGCCTGATGCGGTCCTCGCCTGGGGTCCGCCTGCCGGACCGCTGAAGGCCATCGCGGTCGAGGGCGGCTATCGTGTCTCGGGCAAATGGCAATTCGCCAGCGGTCTCATGAATGCAAACTGGGTCGGGCCAACGGCCCCGGTGGTCGATGCGGGTGGTGAAAAGAGAATTGGCGCCGACGGAAAGCCCGAGAGCCGCTGTTTTCTCATGCCTAAATCGAAGGTGACAATCAACGATGTGTGGCAGGTCATCGGGCTGCGCGGGACCGGCAGCAACGGCTTTGCGGCCGACGATGTATTCGTGCCCGAAGCCTTTACCTTCATTCGTGATTCCGCGGACTATCGGCAGGAAGACGGTCTGATCTACCGGCTCGCGTTGACGACCTATTATGGCATGGCGTTCGCCAGTGTTGCGCTCGGCATTGCCCGCCCGGCGCTCGATGCTTTTGTCGAACTCGCCGCCACCAAGGTCGCCAACCATACGAGCATGGTTCTCCGTGAGAACCCGGGGGTGCAGCGGGAATTCGCCCGGGCGGAAGCCGATCTCGGGTCGGCGCGCGCCTATCTGCATGAGCGAGTCCGCATTCTGGTCGAGAGCGGTCTTATGCCGGAGGAGTGGTCGCTCGGCGATCGCGCGCGGCTCCGCATCGCCTCGACCAACGCCATTCACAAAGCGCGCGATACAGTGCAGTGGGCCTATCAGGCGGCTGGCTCGGCGGCGATCTTCGACAAGAATCCGTTCGAGAAACGGCTGCGCGACATCAACGCCGTGTGCCAGCAGGCCCAGGGACAGCCGGTCAATTTCGAACATGGCGCCATGGTGCTGATGGGGCTCGACCTGCCCGGTGGGCGGGTTTAGGCGCGGTCTGCTTTCCGCCGCCTGATGGCTGGCGCCGCTCTCGATCATTCCGACCGGGTCGACTGGATAGCCCGGGCGAAACGCGTTGCCCCGGTGATAGCGGCAGCAGCCGGTCGCGCCGAATCCGACCGCAAATTGCCGGTTGAAATCATGGCGGCGATGCAGGAGGCGGAGCTTTTCCGCATGGTTCTGCCACACTCTATTGGTGGTGGTGAAGCAGGGCTGCTTGAAATCATTGAGGCTCTTGAAATTATCTCCGGCGCCGATGCCAGCGCCGGCTGGTGCCTCGGTCAGGCGCTTGGCTGTGCGCGCTCGGCGGCATTTCTCGACCCCGATATTGTGGCGGAAGTGTTTGGCCCGAAGGATTCGGTCCTGGCCTGGGGACCGCCCGCCGGGCCGATGAAGGCCGTCGCGGTACAGGGCGGCTATCGCGTCAGCGGAAAATGGCAATTCGCCAGCGGCCTTATGAACGCCAGCTGGGTCGGTCCTAACGTGCCGGTCTTCACTCAGGCCGGCGAACGGCGTCTGGATGAGGATGGCAAGCCGGAAATACGCTGCCTGCTGATCCCGAAATCAAGCGTAAAAATCAATGATAACTGGCAGGTGATCGGGCTCAGGGGAACCGGCAGCAACGGCTTTGAGGCTGACGCATTATTCGTGCCCGAGCCCTACAGCTTTATTCGCGAATCATCCCACTACCGGCGGGAGGATGCCATTGTCTATCGGCTTGCGCTGACGGGGTTTTACGGCATGGCGTTCTCCAGCGTCGCGCTCGGCGTCGCCCGTCCGGCGCTTGATGCCTTTGTTAAGCTGGCCGCCAGCAAGATCGCCAACCACACCACGACGGTGCTGCGCGAAAATCCGGGCGTTCAGCGTGAATTTGCCCGGGTCGAAGCCGATCTCGGATCGGCCCGCGCGTATCTGCATGAGACTATCGGGGTTCTGGTCGATGGCACTGTATCGCCGGAAGAATGGCCGCTGACC
>JBLHKG010000108.1:0-6534 GCA_047619835.1 Alphaproteobacteria bacterium | reverse complement strand
GTGTTCGACGCCTATATGAGCATTCTCGAAGGCAGCGCCGGCGCCATTCCGAGACGCCTCATGGTGATCGACGAGGATCTGGAAAACGCGCGGCAGATCGTCACCGATGCCGGTGAGGGCGACCAGCTTGGGTCGGTCTGAGCCGATGGATGTCACACAAGACACCCTCCTGAATGGTGCAATTTCTCTCCGCCAGCTGAAAGACGGCTTTCGGGTGGCGATCGACACCATCTTTCTCGCCGCCGCCGTGCCGGTACGCAAGGGTCAGCGGATTTTTGAGCCGGGCGCGGGTGTTGGTGGGGCGGCTCTATGTCTTGCGCATCGCGTTGCCGGGCTTCGAATCACGGGAATTGAGAAGAATTCGGAGCTGGTCACGCTTGCTGGAGACAATATCCGGGCTAACGGCATGGCTGGTGTTGTCGAAATCATGGGCGGCGATATCTCAGCACCGTTGCCGCCGCGTATCGCGCCGCCATTCGACCATGTGATGATGAATCCGCCCTATCTGGAGGCGGGCCGGGGCAATGCGCCGCCCGACGAGGGTAGAGCGGCAGCCAATATCGAGGACGAAGCGGGGCTGTTGCCCTGGATCGATTGCGCCCATCGTTTTCTGGGTCACAAAGCCACATTGACGCTCATCCACCGCGCCGATCGGCTCGATGACCTGCTGGCGGCGCTGGCTCCACGATTTGGCGATGTTGGGGTTTTTCCACTCTGGCCGAAATCCGGCATGGCAGCGCGCCGCGTTATCATTCGCGCCCGCAAAGGCGTTGCATCGCCGCTGCGGATCCTGCCCGGTCTGGTGCTGCATGAGGCGGATGGGAGCTATACCGCCGACGCTGCGAATGTGCTCAGCGGCGGCGCCCTGGAGATATAATGACCTACCACGATCCCTGTCCTTGGCATTGCCGGTCAGGGTTCCTATGTTCCCCGAATGGCTGAAGAAATTTCGGAAGATAAATTATCGGGCTGGCGGCGGTTCATCCCGATCAAGGCGGTACGCGACCCGGCGCCTGTGGTTAGCGTCATTCGGCTCTCGGGCGTCATTGGCGGGCGATCCGGCCCGGTCGGGAGTGGACTGACCCTCAACGGACTCGAAAAATCGATTGAAAGCGCGTTTTCGGCCAAGCGGGTGAAGGTCGTCGCTCTCGCTATCAATTCACCGGGGGGATCGCCGGTACAATCGGCGCTGATCGCCCGGCGTATTCGGGCCTTGGCCGATGAAAAGAAAATTCCGGTGATGGCATTTGCCGAGGATGTCGCGGCGTCCGGCGGCTACTGGCTGGCCTGTGCGGCGGATGAAATCTATGCCGATGAAAATTCGATTGTCGGGTCCATCGGCGTTATTTCCGCAGGATTCGGTTTCCCTGAAGCGATCGCACGGCTCGGCATTGAGCGGCGCGTCTATAGCGCCGGCGAAAATAAAGCCATGCTCGATCCGTTTCGACCCGAAGATGCCGATGAGGTCCGTCGTCTCAAGGCGCTTCAGGGGGAGATTCATGAGAGCTTCAAGCGCCATGTTCGCGCGCGGCGCGGCGAGCGCCTGAACGAGACCGGGGAATCGCTGTTCGAAGGCGATTTCTGGACCGGCACAGGGGCGCATCGCCTTGGACTGATCGATGGGATCGGCGATCTCTACAGCATCATGCGGGCGCGCTATGGCGATAGCGTCAAATTCAGGAACTTTGCGCCCAAGAGCGGCGGAATCCGTCGCCTGCTCGGTCGGGGCGTCGATAGCGCAGCCTATGACCGGACGACGGGGATCGTCGCCGCGGTCGATGAGTGGTCGCAGTGGAAGCGATTCGGGCTCTAGGCTAAACTGGATCCTGGGGATAGTGGAAAGCGGGATATGCTTGGATTCAGCATCGGAAAACTGCTCGTACTTGCCGCGATCATCGCGATTGTCTGGTATGGCTTTAAAATTGTCGGGCGGCGCAATCAAATTTCGGCGGAAAAAGCCGCTCGAAAATCCATCGACGACAGGGAGCGCGAGCGGCAGGACGCCCAGGACATGGATAAATGCGCCAAATGCGGAACTTTCGTGCCCGCCATTGCCGCAAAGCATTGTGGCCGGGCCGATTGCCCCTATCCCGCCTGAGCAGGCATCCCGCTTTGATTTCTTGACCCCAACGGCAGGCAGTGCGTATGTTGCGCGCGCCTAAAACCGCTACTCATGGGCTCGGAATTGACCTCTCAGAACACCGAAAATTCGTTTCAGAACTTGATCCTGCGCCTCCACGCTTACTGGAGCGCGCATGGCTGCGTTATCCTCCAGCCCTATGACATGGAGGTCGGTGCCGGCACGTTCCATCCGGCGACGATCCTCCGCGCGCTGGGGCCGGATGCGTGGCGCGCCGCCTATGTCCAGCCGTCGCGGCGGCCCGCCGACGGTCGCTATGGCGATAACCCGAACCGGCTGCAGCATTACTATCAGTATCAGGTAATCCTGAAGCCCTCTCCGGCCAACAGCCAGGATCTATATCTCGATAGTCTGAGGGCGCTCGGCATCGATCCGATGACCCACGATATCCGTTTTGTTGAGGATGACTGGGAGAGCCCGACGCTGGGCGCCGCAGGGCTCGGCTGGGAAGTCTGGTGCGACGGGATGGAAGTCTCGCAATTTACATATTTTCAGCAGGTTGGCGGGATTGAGTGCAACCCGGTCGCCGTCGAAATGACATACGGGCTGGAGCGGCTTGCAATGTATATTCAGGGCGTTGAGAACGTCTATGACCTCGATTTCAACGGCGCCGGCGTTACCTATCGCGACGTCTTCTATCAGGCCGAACGTGAGTTCTCCGCCTATAATTTTGAACATGCCTCGACCGATGTGCTGCGTACCCAGTTCGAATTTGCCGAGCGCGAATGCGCGAACCTGCTGAAGGAGAAACTGCCGCTTCCGGCCTATGATCAGTGCATCAAATCGAGCCATCTGTTCAATTTGCTGGATGCGCGGGGCTCGGTCAGCGTGACGGATCGTGCGTCGTATATTGCCCGGGTGCGCAACCTCGCTAAAGGGTGTTGCGAAGCCTGGCTTGCCAAGCGCATCGGGGGGGCTGCCTGATGCCCCAGCTTCTGTTCGAACTGTTTTCGGAAGAAATCCCGGCCCGTATGCAGCGCCGCGCGGCGGACGATCTCAAACGCCTTGCCGCCGATGCGCTAAAAGAAGCCAGCCTGTCGTTTGGCGAAATGCATTGCTTTGCGACGCCACGCCGTCTGGCGCTGATTATCGACGGCCTGCCCGAGGCTCAGCCCGACGTTAAAGAGGAAAAGCGCGGCCCCCGCACCGACGCACCGCAAAAGGCCATCGATGGGTTTCTCCGCGCGAACGGGATCGCAATTGACGCCTGTGAAAAGCGTGAATTGGGGAAGGGGGAGTTCTGGTTCGCCGTGATCGAACGGACGGGACGGGCGACCGGCGAAGTTCTCGCGCAAATCCTGCCCGACCTTCTTCATAAGCTGCCCTGGCAGAAATCGATGCGCTGGGGCGAAAACAGTTTCCGTTGGGTGCGCCCGCTGCAGCGTGTCATGTGTGTCTATGACGGGGAACTGCTGACTATCGATACGCCGGACGGAATCCCCTGCGGCAACGTGACCAGCGGGCACCGGTTTCTCAGCCCGAATATTTTCGAGGTCGGCTATTTCGGCGATTACGAAAAGACGCTTCAGCTCAACAAGGTGATCCTTCGGGGCAAGATGCGGCGTGATGTGATCGAGCAAAAGGCAGATCAGCTGGCTGAGGAGGCTGGTTTTGCAGTGAAGCGCGATGCCGCGCTGCTGGCCGAGATTGGCGGGCTGGTCGAATGGCCGGTTGTGCTGATGGGCAAGATTGATGCCGTCTTCATGGAGCTCCCCGAAGAAGTGCTGGTGACCTCGATGAGATCGCATCAGAAGTATTTCGCGGTTGAAGACAAGGACGGCAAGCTGGGTCCGCGCTTTATCGTCGTCGCCAATATGGAAGCCGAAGATGGCGGCGCGGCGATCATTGCCGGTAATGAACGGGTGCTGCGCGCCCGGCTGTCGGATGCGATTTTCTTCTGGGACAAGGACCGCAAGCAGAAGCTCGAGGCGGGTCTTATGTCGCTGCGCAACATGGTGTTTCATGAAAAGCTCGGCAGCCTGGCGGACAAGGTGTCCCGGCTTGAAGCGCTCGCAATTGAGATTGCCGACTATATTCCGGAAGCCGATGCCGCCTCGGTGCGGCAGGCAGCGATGCTGTGCAAGGCCGATCTGACCACCGGCATGGTCGGTGAATTCCCCGAGCTTCAGGGCATCATGGGGCGTTATTACGCCAAGGGCGAAGGCGTCGACGACGCAATTGCCGATGCCATCGCCGGTCACTACGCCCCGGCCGGGCCGGACGATGTCTGCCCGTCGGCGCCGGTTACTCTTGCGGTGTCGCTGGCAGACAAGATCGATACGCTGGTCGGGTTCTTCGGCATCGATGAAAAGCCCACCGGGTCGCGCGATCCTTACGCACTGCGCCGCGCTGCGCTGGGCGTCATCCGGATGATCCTCGAAAACGGGTTGCGTGTGCCGCTGGCAGATATCTTTGCCAAGGCCGCGAGCCACTACGACGCATCCCTTGCGCCGACCGAACAGATCGTCGCGGATTTGCTGGCATTTTTTGCGGATCGCCTGAAAGTCCATCTGCGCGGGCAGGGCGTACGGCATGATTTTGTTTCCGCTGTCTTTGCGCTTGGTGACCAGCAGGATTTGTCGGACGTCGTGGATCGCGCCAAGGCTCTTCAGGAGTTTCTGGAAACCGATGACGGCGCAAACCTTCTTGCCGCTTATAAACGGGCGACAAATATCGTGCAGATTGAGGAAAAAAAGGACGGCCTGTCATATGGCGGCGAATTTGATTTCCATCTCTGTAGAGAACCTTCTGAAGCGGCGCTCTCGGAGTATCTCGGTGAGGCAATCTCCGGCGCGCAGGATGTAATCGGCCTGGGAGAATATAAGTCGGTAATGGAGGCGATGTCCGTCCTTCGCAAACCAATTGACGACTTTTTTGACAACGTTACGGTGAACGTTGATGTCCCCGAACTTCGGGTGAACCGGTTGCGCCTACTATCAAAATTTCGTTCAACGTTGAGTCAGGTTGCGGCGTTCGGCGAAATCGAGGGGTGATTACGCTTTAAAACGGCACATCCCCCGCAATTGACGTCCGGTGCAGATGCCGGATGCCGGGCGCCTCGATGCCGCCGCAGGCGAGATGGATGGTGCAGCGATTGTCCCAGAACACCAGATCGCCGATGCGCCATTTATGTCGATAGATGAATTCCGGTCTCTTCTGGTGCTCGAACAGATCATCCAGCAAAGGCTGAGCCTCCGCATCATCCATGCCCTCAATCGCCACGGTAAAGCGCGGCGAGACGAATAGCGATTTGCGGCCTGTCTCCGGATGGGTGCGTACCATCGGGTGGATCGAATCCGGTACGTCGATATCGTAATAGGCGTTTACGTCGCGGTTGAAGCTGTCTGAAATGCCGGCACGCGGGTTTCGCCGTCGGTCGCGTATGTGGATTGCCTTCAAACCGTCGATCAGCGCGCGGGTTTTTGCCGGCAGGGTGTCATAGGCAGTGTGCATATTGGCCCAGGCGGTGTCGCCGCCGATGTCCGCCACTTCAAGCGCATGCAGCATCGAGCCGAAGCTGGGCCGTTCCGCATAGGTCAGATCCGAATGCCAATGCTCGCCGGCATAGGCATCGGTTGCTCCGGCTTCCTTTCCATCGAGCACCCGGTTGGACAGGATCAGCACGTCGGGATAGTCGGGATGCAGGAATTCCGGCGAGACCCGGCGCACCAGAGGGCCGAATTTCTGCGCGAAGGCGACCTGCTCGCCGGGGTCGAGCCGCTGATTGCGAATGACGAGCACATGATGGTCGTTAAGCGCGGCACGAAGGCCGACAATGGCATCGTCGTCGGCATCGCCGATGTTAATGCCCGTCACTTCGGCACCAAGCGGAGCGTTAAGTTTTTCAATATTTATCATCATATCAAAATTAGGGATTAATCCGCCGTGCCCGTCAAGCTGCCTTGAACAATTCTGTCAGAGTTGGCGCGCCCAGTCGGCGATCATCGCCGTGAGTGTTTGACGATGCTCGGGCTGGCCGATCAGGAAATGCGTGCCACCGATGAGGCGATGCAGCGTCTGCCGGTCGCCGAGGGCAGCCGTCCACATCGCGATATCGCTCGGCAGGACATTCGTGTCGGCGGTGAATTCGACATTGAGGACCGGCACGCTGGTCCGGGCGATACAGTTTGGCCCATGCGCGCGGCTTTCGAGCGACCACTGGCTGAGCCATGAGGTCAGCGTGGTAAACCGGGCAACATCATTAACGCCCTGGTTCAGGGTTCTGGGATCTCCCCAGACCATGCCGGGCGCCCGATCGTTGGCATCGAGCATTTGATCAAGAAGACGCGGGTCGGCGCAGGTACGGTGGACGACAAACCCTTCATCGCGTGGTCCCTCCGGGATGGCCCGTAATGCTGCAAGGCGCTGCCGGACCCAAGCGGTGATCCGCGTTG
>JBLHKG010000107.1:0-6552 GCA_047619835.1 Alphaproteobacteria bacterium | reverse complement strand
TCATCACCCGTTAGAACAGAACAGCCGTTATTCAGCCGGTCGCTTCGCGATGTAATCAACATGACTCCACAAGCATTTATCGAAATGAGGAATCAATTAGGACGCTTAAGGGTTTCCTGCCCTTACACAGCTCTTAACGAGACCCCCGAGTTCGAAGACCGCTTTCAAATTTTTTGCAGCACCATTCTAAATGTTTGGCCAGTATGAAATACCAAGACATCTTGCCCGCTCAGTTCTCGACGATCGGTGAGGAGATTAAAGAAAAAGGCTTCGCCTTTCGATCTGGAAAAGAAATAGGAGCAGCCATGAAAGATCTCGGCGTAGACTTAGACGGGCACCAATTCGCGTCAAGCTGGGATGACCTTGGGCTTGACCTTTGCATGGCGGACGGCGGCAGATATCGGCGCCGGAGATTCGCTGCATTTCGGTTATTAGACAATTTTATAAGCCGAAAACCCCATCAGCCGCATTATCAGAGTCAGGACTACAATACCTTAAACGGGGGTATCCAGCGCTGTTTCGACCCTGTCTTGGAAGAGGTCGCCAATCACTCCTTCATGCAGGAGCTCATTGGCATCTGTGGCAGGGTATTCGACCGTATATCGCCAGATCCTGCACGGTCGTCGCCATGGCATACCGAAGTTCATCAATTCCGAATTGAGACAAGAAACAAAGAGTCTGGATTGCCTACACCTGAGGGCATGCACCGAGATGGCGTCGATTGGGTCTGCGTGGCCCTCATCAATCGCGAAAATGTTACGAGCGGCGTTACCAAAATTCTTGATACTGAAAATGGGTCTCTCAGCCAGTTCATTTTGACACATCGGCTTGACGCGGTCTTTTTAGATGACAGGCGCGTACTTCATGGAGTCACCCCCATCTCGTTTGCAAATCCCGAGCATCATGGTTTTCGGGACGTATTGGTGCTGACTTTCCGCCACGATGCCGACAAGGCATTGGCTCAGTGACACTGTCAGGCGGATCACCTCGGGCGACGAGTTGAAATAGCGAAATGGATTTCTTATACCACAAGAATTTTGACCGATTTCGTCAAGTTGATAGGCCAGCCCGAACGGTGTCGCCGGGATCGTAACCACGGAAGGGACAATCGCCATGAATAAACTATCGCGCGTCGAGCCCGGGCCGGGCCAAGAGTCGGTCTGGGACTTCCCCCGGCCACAGAGGCTGGAAAAAGTCAGCGAGCCGCTGCGCGTCGTTTTCGCCGGCGAAACCGTCGCCCGTACCGAGCGCGGTTTCTGGGTCCTTGAGACCAGCCAACCGCCAGTATACTACATTCCGCCGGGCGACGTTCGGCAGGACTTTCTGATCGAGGGGGGGGCAGTCCTTTTGCGAATTCAAGGGCGTTGCGAAATACTGGTCACTGGACGTCGACGGAAAGCAATCCGCAAAGGCGGCATGGAGCTGTCGAATGCCATTCGGGGCCACCTGGCAGAGCTTGGCCTGGTGGCGCCGATCGGGCGTATCGGTCTGCAAAGGCTGATCGAGACCATCGACGATGAGACCGATGAACGGGTGCCGACAGGGGCTCGTCTCTGCATCAAGATGCTGGCCGATCAGCTTCAGCTGGTGAATGCGCAGATACTCGAGAATGACCGTCAGATCAGGTCGAGCGCCAGATCATCCGAGGTCGGCCGGCGGCTAATGGAGATACCCGGCATCGGCCCTGTGATTGCCAGCGCCCTGATCGCCACCGTGCCCGATCCGAAAGCCTTCCGCTGCGGGCGGAACCTGTCGGCCTGGATCGGTCTGGTGCCAAGACAAAACTCGAGCGGTGGCAAGGAGCGGCTCGGCGGCATCACCAAGCAGGGCAATCGCTATCGACACGACAACCCCCGCCGGTAATCAGAATGAAACTTTGCGCTTTAAAGCACCCACAGGATGGACCATTTCCAGAAAGAACTGCTGACATTGTGTTGTCGGTAGGTTCGCGACCCGACAAACGACGAATAGCCAGGGCCCCGCGATAACTGCACGGGGCAACAGGCGTATGACCAACTTTTGGCCACGCACCAACAAAGCGAGACAAGGCAACAATGGATCCGATAACGCAAGGCGCACTGGGCGCCGCGTTGACACAATCAACCGCAACCTCCCGGAACGGAGCGGTCGCTTTGGCGGGTTGTTTCGGTTTCATTGCTGGACTGGCGCCTGACCTCGACGTTTTGATCCGGTCCGCCGAGGACCCGATGCTGTTTCTGGAATACCATCGCCAGTTCACGCACTCGCTGGCGTTTATCCCGCTTGGCGGCCTGATTACGGCGACAGTCCTGCATCTCCTGATTGGCCGACGTCTGCGTCTGGCCTTTTGCAAAACGCTGCTGTTCTGCACGCTTGGCTATGGCACGCACGGTTTGCTCGACTTCGCGACATCCTATGGAACCATGCTGTTATGGCCGTTCAGCCATGAACGCTATGCGGCGAACATCATCTCCATCGTTGACCCATTACTGACCCTGCCGGCTATCCTGCTGGTCGTCCTTGCCGGGATCAGGCGGTCCCCGCTGTTTAGCAGATTGGCGCTGGTATGGGTTGGCTCTTACCTGATATTGGCTATGGTACAGCACAACAGCGCGCTGAAGATGGCCGGAGAGATCGCCGCCACGAGAGGCCATTCGATCGAACGCCAGACGGTCAAGCCGACCTTTGGCAATATTCTGATCTGGAAATCTGTATACGAGTCGAAGGGCCGGTTTTTTGTTGATGGGCTGCGTGTTGGCATTTCGCCGGAGGTCTACCCCGGACCATCGATCGCCCGGCTGGAGCCGGCCCGGGATTTCCCTTGGCTCAACCCTGCGAGCCAGCAATTTCGCGATCTTGTGCGGTTCGATCGGTTCAGTCGGGGCTATGTCGCCCGAAACCCCGACGATCCCAACGCCGTTATCGATGTCAGGTTTTCGTTCCTGCCGGATAAAATAGGCGCTTTGTGGTCGATTGTCCTGAAGCCAGGCAGGACGTCCAACCAGCATGTTCAGTTTCAAACCAACCGACGCAGCGCCTGGGCCAATTTGGCAATGCTTTGGCGACTGATAACGGCCGAACGGAAACAATGATGGGGATGTCGACGGTAACGCGTCCGTAGCTTATCCACGCCATTGAGCAGGGTATGAAAAGGCCAGGGCCGCCGGCGTTGGGCGTCAGGTGCCGACCGACTGGTTCCTGCAGGACAAAAGGGACTGATGCCCCGCAGGGACGTGTAACGGGTTAGAATTTGCGGCGGACTTCGAACCGGACGCCGGCAAGATCCTCATCGTCCTTGAGCGATCCGTACATGGCGTCGGCACGTACGATCCAGGCATTGGTGATCGGGCGCTGGTAGCGGATCTGGAAACCATACTGATCGTTATCCGTTCTTGCTGTGGCCTTTATCGCTGTTCTCTATCTCGACGTGATGGCGTCCCGGAACGGAGAGGCACCAGACTGGTATCCGAGGCCCAGAGTGCCACTCACAATCACGGTCGTTCTTTCCCTGGCCACCGGAGTATTTGTCTGATGCGGTTTGAGTTTAGCTGGGCTATCGCCTGTTACCGGCAGCGGCGGCATGTCCCTATCGCCGTGATCCTGGCCGGTCTTTCCTGCTTCTCGACCGGCGCTATAGCTTCTGAAAACCTAATGCTTTGGGATGCATTGCGATCCGACGGCACTGTGGCACTGTTGCGTCATGCCGTCGCCCCAGGGACAGGCGATCCGGCGGAGTTCGTTCTGGCAGACTGCAGCACACAGCGGACCCTGTCGGAAGAAGGCCGCGCCCAGGCGAGACGGATCGGCGCGCGATTCCGGGCGAACGGCATCGATGACGCTAGGGTATTTTCAAGTCAGTGGTGCCGGTGCCTGGAAACAGCGAAACTCCTTGGTTTTGGCCCGGTCGAAGAATTGCCGGCGCTCAACTCGTTCTTCGGACGCTACGAGCGACGGGATGAGCACATCACGGCAATGCAAACCTGGATCGCCCGCCAGGAACTCGACGTGCCCGTCATACTCGTCACCCATCAGGTGAATATCACAGGGTTGACCGATATTTTTCCAGCCTCCGGCGAGCTGGTCATCGTGAGACGCTCAATCGATGGCAGCCTGACCACGCTGGGCACCGTCGCGACGGATTGAGCTCCTATCTACAGCGGAAAAAACTGACCGGGATAGATTGCGGCTAAAACCGAACTGGAGACCGCCATGAAAACATTGCCCTACCCCGTTCTGACTCAGTCGGTTACACCACGACAAAGAGGTTATGTTTCGCCCGGGAGAGTTCGACAAATAGGGTCTTGATTTTATCGGAAAATCGGTTGTCTTCCACACAGATCATGCGGAGCCCAGACGCGTTTTCGGCCCAGCGCAGCAATGCCTCGCCTCCCTGATCTCCTATCCCGCACCCGACAAGGCCAAGCTCTGTAAGCGTGGCAGGCAGCGCCCGGGCAACGATCGATGCGCCGGCGTCGCCTATCCCGGGATTGTAACTAAGGCTGAGCGATCCAAGGGTTAATGCTTCCTCGTCCGTTAGAGCGCTCACTGCCCGGGCAAGAACTATGGCATCGGCCGTATTCAGACTCGCGCGACGAAGGTGAAGGCTGATGTCTCCATTGCCTCCTTCGCCTGCCTCGAGGCGCTGTGCAGCCGCGATACATGCATCGCTACCGATTGCCCGCAACGCGCCGGCAAATTTCATAGACGCCCTTTGAGCGGGACCAGGACTACCGTTTGTCGGACCGACCAGAGCGGGAAATGCATTGGCCCCGGTTGCCATCGCACAGGCAACGGCAAACCCTCCTTTCAATATGTCGCGCCTTAACATGCGATCTACCTTTTTTGTGCAGCCCGAAAGTGTTTGTGCACCGCAAAGCCAGCGGCGATCAAGAGGCGATAATATACATACGTCTGAATGTCGCCTTTGGGTCACACCCGGCTGTTCTGGCCATGCTCAAAATACGTCGGCATCACCCCCGATAACGGAACTCCGCCGTCGAACGCCCGAAGCTGGATATAGAGCGGAACTGATTTCGGGCGAGCCAGACAGCCGGATGTAGCCAAAGGCAGACCTTTTAGTCCGTGGCTAAGAGGTCCGTTTTCCGACCTGAACGGACCTCGCGACCGGTCGCGATTGGCCGGTCCATGATCCAAATCGGAAGACAGATCTGCTGATCCATTGGGCCGACTTCTGCGTATATGTTTATATGAAGACATTTATAGCGATTGCGGTCGGGTCACTTCTCTTGACGGGCTGCTCCCTGTTTGGTGTCCGCTCCGGTTACGAGCAGCCGCACTACGAAGTATCTGATCGTATAGGCGAGAACCTTGAAGTTCGCCGCTATGGACCGCGCCTAGCTGCCGAGGTGCGCTTTGAAGCGTCGCCTAAAATGGAGGGGCGGAGGGCTGCATTCCGCCTTCTCTTCGACTACATTTCGGGCGCGAATTCGAGCGCAGCGAGCATCGACATGACGGCCCCGGTAGAAATGTCGGAGGACTCACGGAAGATCGCCATGACCACGCCGGTCGAGACAAGCAGTGCGACAGATGGACAGGTATCCATGCGGTTCTTCTTGCCGAGCAATTTCACTCTAAGGAATGCACCTCAACCATCTGATCCCCGTGTCCGCATCCTTGAAATATCGGAGCAAATCCTTGTAGTTCTCAGATTCAGCGGGTCACGCGAAGATGCGATAGTGAGAGAAAAAAAGGAACAGCTTGTCCGCGCACTGGAAGAAACATCATGGCAAGTTGCCTCGGAACCAGTTGCCTATTTCTACGATCCGCCTTGGACGCTGCCATTCTTGCGCCGAAACGAGGTGGCTGTCGCGGTGACACTTCAAGGTTCATAAATTGATTTGTGTGATAATCAAACTTCTGTGCTTAGCTGGGTTTACACGACAATATTCCATTGAAGTTTGAGCGCAGCAGCGGCAACCATGTGACGGCGCAAGAGGCGCCCATCTTTTCAAATACGGCCATCCCACGACAGAGCCTTGTTGTCCCGCCGCCTGGTTTCCCCACGGCGTAATAGTGCGCAACCGCCGGAAAATGCTGGCGCGGCCCCCGTTGACCGGTCGTCTGGCGCCGGACCACAAGACAATCGCTGACTTTCGCAAGGATAGCGTAACGCATCCTGATGTCTGCTTGTGGCTAGAAACGGCTGTGTCGTCTGCTGAGAATCACTTCCGCTCCACATCCTGCTTCGGACATTCGGGCGCTGAGTGACGATTCCATTTGGCGTTTCAAAATATTTGACGCGCGGAAAGCCAGAACGCCCTGAAGCATGCGGGGAACAGCAAATGAGCCACATGTGGCCGATTTGCGAGACCGGTTCATCCCCGCGTGTGTGGGGAATCGGCTGCCTTGCATTCGCCTGTTACAAAAACACAGGGACGATGGGAAGCGTTACGACGGCACCGTAACCTCGTCAGAAAACCTTTTCACAAAAAAACCGGCCACTAATGTGACCGGCCAGTTTTACAGGGAGGCATCAGAGGGAATGCCTCTGATGAATAAATCTACAGTTGGTCCTATGTGGTTGTAAATGATTTAGATCAATAGATATCCAAA
>JBLHKG010000106.1:0-6553 GCA_047619835.1 Alphaproteobacteria bacterium | reverse complement strand
CCTCGAATGGGAAATTCAGCGCATCGGTGTGCCTACACCCGGCAGTCTGCGAGGACTGTCATGAGCAACGGACGCACTGTCGCAGTTCTGATGGGAGGCACGTCGAGTGAGCGCGAGGTCTCTCTGGTAACGGGCAAGTCGGTCGTCGAGGCTCTCAACAGCCGCGGCTTCGAGACGCGATCGATTGATTATTCAGGCGATGTCACAGCGCTGGTCGCGGCGCTCACCCCCTCTCCCGATGTTGTCTTCAACGCTCTTCACGGACGGTTCGGCGAAGACGGCTGCGTCCAGGGTCTGCTGGAGTTGCTCGGCCTGCGCTATACCCACTCCGGCGTGATGGCGTCTGCCCTCGCCATGGACAAGCCAATGGCGAAACGACTGTTCGTCGCGGCCGGGATACCTTGCACCGAGCACGTTATCGCCCGGCGCGAGGAAATACTCGCCGGTGACGTCATGGAGCGGCCCTATGTGATCAAGCCTTTGAACGAAGGATCCAGCGTCGGTGTCCGCATCGTCAGTAAAACCAGTGACCGCCCCGCGCTCGGCAATGACGACTGGCCGTTTGGCGAACAGGTCATGGTGGAGCGCTACATCCCGGGCCGTGAAATTACTGTCGCGGTCATGGGCGACCGATCCCTTGCCGTCACCGAGTTGAGGCCCAAGGAGGGCTTCTATGACTACGACGCAAAATATACCGACGGCATAACCGATCACCTTATCCCAGCGCCGATCCCCGAGGCCCAGTACGAAGCCGCGCTCGGCCATGCGCTAGCGGCCCACAGGGCATTAGGGTGCCGCGGCGTGAGCCGGGCGGATTTCAGATACGACGACACTGCGGGTGAGCCAAGTGCGCTTTGTCTGCTCGAGATCAACACCCAGCCGGGTCTGACACCATTATCGCTGGTTCCTGAACAGGCAGCCCATGTGGGCATCAATTTTGGCGAGATGGTCGCCTGGATGGTGGAGAACGCGTCATGCGACAGCTGATCGCGAGATTCCTCGGCAAACCGGCGGCGGCGAAGTCCGCCAAGGCGCGGACGGCGCCAAAAGCAACTCGCCGTCCGGCGCCGCCGCGTTGGCGACGCCACGTCCTGCGCGGAATCGCGGCAACTTCAATCCTCGGCATTTTGGTTGGGGGACCGCTCTGGCTTTGGCGCTCCGGCGCCGTAGAGCGAAGTATTTCCAGCGCCTGGAACCTCATCGTCGCAGCCAGTGCCGATGCCGGATTGATAATCGACGACGTGTTGCTGGAAGGCCGACATTTCTCCGACCGAAGAGCTGTCGCCCGGGCCGTCGATTTGCAGCGAGGCACACCCATCCTCGGATTTTCACTCAACGCCATGCGTAAGCGCCTGATCGCCAGTCCCTGGATCGCCAATGCCCAAATCGAGCGCCGCCTGCCCAATGTCGTCCACATTCGTCTCACCGAACGGCAACCAATCGCGCTCTGGCAACGCAAGGGGCGACTTGCGCTGGTCGATAGCGCTGGAAAAATCATCAAAGGTGCGGATCTCCGAAAATTCCGTGATCTGGTGATCCTCGTCGGCAAGGATGCGCCACAGGAAGCCCCCACCCTGTTCGCCATGCTCTCGGCTGAACCTGCCCTCGCGCGGCTTGTCACTGCGGCGACGCGTATCGGCAGCCGGCGCTGGACCCTGTCTTTTACGGGTGGCATTCGGGTCTATCTGCCGGAAATCGATCCTCATCTCGCCTGGACAAGGTTGGCCGACATTAACCGCCGACAAAAATTACTCGCCCGCGACATCAAGCTGATCGACATGCGCCTGCCCGACCGGATGATAGTCAAGCCAGGCGTGCTCGGAGCGCAGATACTGCTGCGCAAGGGGAAAAACACGTGAATATATCGGACAAACATTCCGGCTTGGCAATGAGAGAACCGGTTGCTGAAGGGAAAACAAGTCGGTGAGCAAAACCAGAACCGGGCTGATCGCGGCCCTCGATGTCGGTAGCACCAAGATCTGTTGTCTGCTGGCCCACGCCCAGGGCGACGAACCCATCCGCATCGTGGGAGTCGGCCATCACGCCGCGCGCGGCATCCGGGGGGGGGCTGTGATCGACATGGACGCAGCGCAAACCACCATCCTCACGGCGGTCAGCGCTGCGGAAGAACGCTGCGGCGAACGAATTGAGCGCGTAATCGTCAATATTTCGGGTGGCAATTTGTCATCGCGAACCTATGCGGTCGAGGTCCCAATCGCTGGACGCGAAATCACCGACAGCGACCTGCACCGCGCAATGAGCCAGGCTGGGTCCATCGAGATGGAACCCGACCGCGAAATGCTGCACTGCATTCCGGTGGGCTATTCTATCGACTCAACCTCCCGCATTCAGGATCCTCGCGGCATGTTTGCTGAGCGGATGTCGGTCAATATGCACCTCGTTACGGCTCGCAGTGCAACCGTTCGGAACCTGGCAAGCTGCATCCAGCGCTGTCACCTGGATATCGAGGCGGCGGTCGCAGCACCCTACGCGTCCGGCCTGGCCTGTCTGGTTGAAGACGAGATCGACCTCGGCGTCACCCTCGTGGATATGGGCGGAGGAACCACCACTATCGCGGTGTTTTATGACGGCGAGATCGTCCACGCGGATTCCATCCCGGTTGGCGGTGCGCATGTCACCAGCGATATTGCACGCGGGCTATCGACCCCGCTCAGCCATGCCGAACGGATGAAGACCCTCTACGGGAGCGCAATTCCATCACCTTCAGACGAACGCGAGCTGATCGATGTTCCCCTGATCGGTGAAGAGAATGCGACCCAGCCCAACCACGTGCCGCGATCCTTGCTCAATGGAATCATTCGGCCGCGCATCGAAGAAACCTTCGAGCTGGTCCGCAGTCGCATGGAAGTGGCGGGTATCGACCGGCTGGCCGGCCGCCGGCTCGTACTGACCGGCGGCGCGAGCCAGCTGCAGGGAGCTCGTGAACTGGCCGCGCTGGTTCTTGAAAAGCAGGTCCGCATGGGAAAACCCATGAGGATCAGCGGAATGGCCGAGGCGAATACGGGCCCGGCCTTTGCTACCAGCGTGGGGCTGCTGCGCTATGCAATCGACAAACGTGCGGATGCACGTGACCACATGGACACACTTCCGGCGGGCATCCCCGGCGGGTTTGGCCGTATCGGTCAATGGCTCCGGGAGAATTTCTGATGGATTTGCACACCCCCGAAATCACACCAACCTACCACACCCCATCACACCAAACGTCGCGGATTGGCCGCGGCGCCCTACAACCCAGCCCAGTAGCGTATGGAGGCTAGAATGGCGATTAATTTTTCAGCACCCGAGCAGAACGAACAGCTTAAACCAAGGATCACCGTAATCGGCGTCGGCGGTGCCGGCGGCAACGCGGTGAACAACATGATCAGCCAGAAGCTTGAAGGCGTCGAGTTCGTGGTCGGCAATACCGATGCACAGGCGCTAGCGCAGTCACTGGCCGAAAAACGTGTTCAGCTGGGGCGGGCGATTACGCACGGTCTTGGTGCCGGGTCGCGCCCCGATATGGGCCGTGCCGCCGCTGAAGAGGCGATGGAGGACATCAACCAGCATCTTTGCGGGTCTCACATGGTGTTTATCGCCGCGGGAATGGGTGGCGGCACCGGGACCGGCGCCGCCCCGGTGATCGCGCGGCTAGCCCGTGAACAGGGAATGCTGACGGTCGGCGTCGTCACCAAGCCGTTCCAGTTCGAAGGCCGCAACCGGATGCGCATCGCCGACGAAGGTATCGAGGAAATGCAGCAATATGTTGATACGCTGATCGTGATACCGAATCAGAACCTTTTCCGGATCGCCAACGAAAAGACGACTTTTGCGGATGCCTTTGCCATGGCGGATGACGTCCTGCATTCCGGCGTACGAGGGGTCACCGATCTGATGGTCGTGCCTGGCCTGATCAATCTGGATTTTGCGGACATCCGCAGCGTCATGTCCGAAATGGGCAAGGCAATGATGGGTACCGGCGAATCCGAGGGAGAGGATCGCGCCCGGCTCGCGGCGGAAGCAGCAATATCCAATCCGCTGCTGGACGACGTCTCGATGAAGGGCGCGCGCGGCGTTCTCATCAACATTACCGGTGGACCGGATATGACCCTGTTCGAGGTCGACGAAGCCGCCAATCGGATCGGCGAGGAGGTCGACCCCCAGGCCAACATTATCTTCGGCTCGGCTCTCGATCCGTCATTGGAAGGCAAGATCCGCGTTTCGGTTGTCGCAACCGGCATCGATATCGAGGCGAGCGCCCAACCGAAACCGATCCTGCAGATTTACAGCGATAATCCGGCCCCGCAGCCGATGCTGGCCGAGGCCCGGAATTCAATACCGGTCTCGACCCCTGTTATGGCCGCCAATCCCGCTCCCCAGCCCACATTGGCGACGCAGGGCGCAACGATGGGGGTGGCGGCAATCGCCTCCATGCCCGCACCTGCTGAAATTGAGCAGCCCGTCATCGCGGAAGCTGTCCAGCCGATGGAGTCCGGTCGGACCGTTCTCCCCGACCCCGCTATCGAACCGCCGATTAAAATGGCCGCCGATGAGGTCTGGAAAAGGGAAGAAGAGGCCCGGGCTGCGGCAACGATTGAGATCGAAGAGCCCAGAATCGGATCATCGCTGGAAGCCGAGACGATCCCACCGATGGCAGAGGCTAAACCCTTTATCCCACCGGCACCGGTCAAAGCGCCTGAATCGCTGGATGAGGGCGTAACGACAGCCGATCCGTTCCGCGAGGCGGAAATGCTCAATGCAGTGCCTGCTGTGGAGAAGAAACGGTCGTCTAACCTGTTTCAGCGTATGACGGGAACAAGCTGGCCACGCCGGGACACCGCCGACAAGGTGAAACCGGCTGAAGCCACTGCCGCACGGGTAGACCCTCCAAAATGGGAATCTCAAACGGTGCCCAAAACAGCGAATCACGGGGCACATATTGTGGCTGCCGCAGCCGAGGTGCCACGGGCCATGCCGGCGATACCGGCGATGCCGCCGATGCCAGCTCCAGCCCCAATCCTCATCCCGGAGCCGGCGAAACCGGTATCAGTCGATAGCCAACCTCGCCTCAGCGGCGTCGATCCACAGGATCGTCTTCCCAGTTCGCAGAGCGAGGAAGACCTGCTGGATATCCCGGCGTTTCTGCGGCGACAGGCGAACTAGCAAAAGCCCCGGAAATCAGGGCTGCTAAAGGCGTAACAAACTGTAACAATTATTGATTTGGGAACTTCGGGAGGTTTTGGTACATACCTCTCGAAGTTTCAGTATCAGTCTCTCCGTCGTTTCGAACGGCAGGGTCTGGATAAGGCGGGCGTGGCACCTGATTTTGGTGACTAGGCCAAGGGGAATAATTCGGGTGCCAAAGCTAGTAAAGCCGCGTAAATTTTCTGCTGCGAATCAGCTGACGAGCGGCGGAACGATCCGTCAAAAAACTCTGAAATCATCAATCGGCTGCACTGGCATCGGTCTTCACTCTGGACACAAAGTGTCGATGACGCTGTGCCCGGCTGAAACCAATGCAGGAATTGTCTTTCACAGAACCGGCATGCCCGGTGATGAAGGGTACGTGTCGGCGGATTGGACCAATGTCGTCGATACCCGCATGGCGACCACCCTTGGCAACGACTTCGGCGCACGGATCGCGACCGTCGAGCATCTGATGGCGGCGCTTGCCGGGTGCGGCGTTGACAATGCCGTGATCGAGATCGACGGACCGGAAGTTCCGGTCATGGATGGCAGTGCTCAGCCCTTCGTCTTTCTGGTCGAATGTGCTGGTCTCGTCGAACAGAATGCTCCGCGTCTCGCTATCCAGATAGACAAGCCGGTTTCGGTCGGCGATGACCGGCGATCAATCCTGGGAGCACCTGACGATGTGTTCTCGGTTTCGTTTGAAATCGATTTCGACGATGCCGTCGTCGCGCGCCAGTCGCTGAACGTTCGACTGGTCAACGGCACGTTCAAGTCGGACGTGGCCCGGGCGCGCACATTTGGGTTCGCCCATGAAGTCGATGCTCTGCGCGCCGCAGGTCTCGCTCGCGGCGGCTCGCTCGACAATGCGGTCGTCATCAGCGGCAACACCGTGCTTAACGGCGACGGGTTACGCTACGAGGACGAGTTCGTTCGCCACAAAATTCTCGATTGCGTTGGGGATCTCTATCTGGCGGGTGCCCCGATCATTGGGCAAATCGTTGCAGAACGTTCCGGCCATGCGCTCAACCACCAGTTCCTGACCGCCCTGTTCGAGGATGACAGTGCCTGGTCTTATGTTGAAATGACCGGCGCGGTTGTCCCAGGCACGTCCCACAGCACCGAAACGGTGGAACTCGCGACCGCCTGAGACACCATTCGAGCCCGGCCCAAATCCAATTGGGAAAAATATCAGTTTCGTTGGCCTGCCTTAGAGCAGGATCCAGTTAAATAGAATCACCTGCGCTGCGGGCCTTTTGCATTCCGCCGCCTTTGACGCCCAATATGTTCACCGCTTACAGCTTATGTAGCGACAGGCAATCGGCCCATGGTATAAGCTCTATCGGGGACGCTCGGTTACGGAATATTG
>JBLHKG010000105.1:0-6555 GCA_047619835.1 Alphaproteobacteria bacterium | reverse complement strand
AACAAAGGGAGGCGTAGCGTGGAAGGCAACATTTCCGTGCGGGCGACCGATTTCGATTTCGACAAATTCCGGCTGCGGACGTTTGTCGACAAACTGATAGAGATCGGCGAGGTCGATGTCCATGAGGGGCCGGTGTCGCTGCTCGATGTCAGCCGGATCATCGAGGATTCGCCGCGCGCCTCGCTGTTCAAAAAGGCAGGGCCGGAACAGGTCGAGCTGGTGGGCGCGGTCTCCGGCTCCCGGTCGCGCCTCGCCGCCGCGCTGGGCGTCGATTCGCGCGATATCGCCCGCGAATACGCCGGGCGAATGGAACAACCGCAGCCGGTTGTCGAGGTGGCGTCCAGCGACGCGCCGGTGCATCAGCGGGTCCTCAAGGGCGATGACGTCGATCTCACCCGTTTGCCGTTTCACCTGCAGCATGAGTTCGATGGCGGCGCCTATCTCACATCCGGCATCGATTACGTGATCGATCCGGCGACGGGCAAGCCCAATACGGGCTGTCGGCGTCTGATGCTGAGGAGTCGCGACACCATGCAGGCGAACCTCACCCAGCCCTCGGATCTGAGGAATATTTATGTTGGCTGCGTTGAACGCGGCGAGAGGCTGCCGTGCAGCTATGTCGTCGGCTCGCATCCGCTCGATTTCCTGGCGGCCGGGTTGCGCTTGCCGGTTGATGAATTTGGGCTGGTGGCAAGCCTGCGCGGTGCGCCGGTGCCGATGGTCAAAGGTCTCACCAACGGTGTCCCGGTGCCGGCCGATGCCGAGCTCGTGATTGAAGGTTATTTCGATGCAGAGGGCTATCGCGAGATTGAGGGCCCCTATGGCGAGTTCAACGGCTATTACGGCGCGCCGCATATCGATCCGGTGTTCCACGCCACCGCCATCACAATGCGCGAGGATGCGCTGCATCAAACCATGCTGCATGCTGGCCGGATGCTGAGCCGGACCGATAGCGGCAATCTTGGCGCTATCAATACTGAGACCGCCGTCTGGCGGACGCTGCGCGGCGCCCATATCGAGCCGTCGGCGGTACGTTCAATGCCGTCGGCCAATGGCCGCCAGCATATCAGGGTCGCGATCCCGCGGTCTGCCACCGGGCAGGCACGACGCGTCATGTCGGCATTGTTCACGATTCCCTATATCAAGCATGTCTTCGTCGTGGATGACGATATTGACGTGTTTTCCGACGAGGCAGTCGAATGGGCGATGGCGACCCGGTTCAGGGCCGATCGCGATATGTTTGTCGAAAGCGGCTTTCCGGCGTTTTACATGGAGCCCGAGATTTCCGATGAGGGTACCATGACTAAAGCGGGGTTCGATCTCACCCTCCCCTATGGCAAGGCGGATACTGTCGATAACTGGATCGCGGTGGCGCCGGTGCTTGAGCCCAAGGCACGGTTTCAGACGGTACGCCAGGCGCTCGAGTCCGGCCCGATGTTTTTCTCCCAGCTGGTCGACTCGCTGGGCAGCGATGACGGGCGCGAGATTTCGGTCGAGCTCCATGCGCTGCGCGAGGAAGGGGTGCTCACCCGCCTCGATAACGGCGAATGGGCGTTGCAAACAATCGACAGATAAAAAAACGGCCGGCGCAGGGCCGACCGTTTGATCTCATTTGAGCCCTGATCAGCTCTTCTTTTTCTTCTTCTTTTTCTTGCCTTTGCAATATTTCGCACTGGTATGCGATTTGCATTTGACCAGCCCCTTGCGGCTTAGCGCGCCGCGCGCCTTGGCAATCACATCAGCAGGCGCATTGACGATGTCACTGACAATCTTTGCCAGATCATCGCCACTGGTCGGATTGATGTTCAGCCGTGCTTTCTTGGTAGCTGCGAGATAGGCCTTGTCCTTCATCGTTACGTTGAACGCCTTCCGCAGCGCCGCAACGCGCGCCTTGGGAACGCCCTGATTGGTGAAGATCGGCGATCCGACGGCGACGATACCGGCGAAGATTTTCAGCACCTTCTTGGCGTCGGCATCGTTGGTGAGGGTTTCCGCCATCGGAATATGTCCGTAGCCAGGTTCGGGGCGGAGCCCGATCTGGGTCAGCACCTTGAACTTGCCGTCAGGGATCCATCTGGGATGGCTCGACACGATGCTCTCGAAGGTAAACCCGGCACGGCCTTTCACCTCGCCGCGCTCCATCGCCAGATCGATCGTGCGACCGGATTTATAGCCCTGGACGATCTTCATCTTGGTGCCCATGATCGTGTTGAACAGGTTGGGGAAGATCACTGTGCCGGAGCCGACACCAGTGCCCCCGACGATCAGCTCTTTGGTTTTCAGTTCTTCGAAGGTATTGATGCCAGCGGTGTTCATGGCGCCGAGCACGACGTTGCTGACATTGGTCGAGCCAAGATAGTTGAACTTGGTGGCATCATATTTAACGCCCTTGCCGCCAAGCGCCTGATGCAGCACATAGAAACGCACAAACGCACCGATAAAAGTCCCGTCTTTGCGCGCCCTGTTGTAGAGGTAGTTGCTGGCGCGCACATGGCCAGCGCCGGGCATATTGATCGCTTTGACACTAGGGTTGCCCGGAAGGTGCTTGACCAGATGTTCCACCAGAATACGCGCGTTCCGGTCGTTGCTGCCGCCGACGCCTGTGCTCATCAGCAGCGTCATGGTTTTGCCTTTGTAGAAATCGGCAACTTCGTCGGCGCTCGACGGGGCGGCGAGGCCCAGCGCAGCGGCGCCGATCAGCGACCCTGCCAGGATGGAAAGTTTTCTGCTTTGCATTGAAGTCTCCCTAAATATGAATTTCCAAATCTTGTTTTTGTGGTGCAAGCCTAGCCAAGCGCTCACGCGTTGTCACGCGCTCTGGCCTGCTGGATGGCCTGCCAGACTCGCTCCGGCGTGGCGGGCATCTCGATATGCCGGACGCCGAGATCGGCCAGCGCGTCAACGATGGCGTTGATCAGCACCGCGAGCGCCGGCGTCGTGCCGCCCTCGCCGCCGGCGCGAATGCCCAGCTTGTTGGTGGTCGACGGCACTTCACTGATTTCGGTATCGAAGGATGGCATGGTGTCGGCCCGCGGCAGGGCGTAATCCATGAAGGATGCGGCGAGCAGCTGCCCCGTCTCCCCGTCATAATGGGAATGCTCGAACATCGCCTGACCGAGACCCTGAACGATGGCGCCATGCGCCTGTCCGTGCAGAATCAGCGGGTTGATGGCGCGGCCGACATCATCGATTCCGGCATATTTCACCAACTCGATAGCGCCGGTGTCCTCATCGACGTCCACCTCGCAGACATGCGCGCCATAGGGAAAGGCGGGGATCTGGATGACCCGGTCGCATTCCGCTTCGAGCGGGCCTTTGAGGTCATCCGGCATGTCGTTATTGGTTTCTGCCGCTGTTGCCACCTCGAACAATCCAACCGACCGATCGGTGCCGACGACTGTGAAGGCGCCATCGGTGAAATCGATGTCAGTCTCGGCGGCCTCGAGCAAATGGCCGGCGATTTTCTTGCCTTTTTCGATGATGTCGTCGGTGGCGGCGCCCATGATGATCCCGGCCAGCCGCATGGAGCGGCCCGAATGCGAGCCGCCGCCGAATTTCACGATGTCGGTGTCGCCCTGAATTAGCCGCACCTGATCGAAATCGACATCGAGCCATTCAGTGACAAGCTGGGCGAAGCTGGTTTCATGGCCCTGGCCACTCGACAGGGTGCCGATGACCACATCGATCCGTCCCTTGCCGTTTTCGTCCCTCTGCGGCGGAACGACACTCATCTCAGTGCGCTCGCGCGGCGCGCCCGTAGAGGTCTCCATATAGGACGCAATACCGAGCCCCCGCCTTTTGCCGCGCACTGCGGATTCTGCCTTGCGGGCTTTGAAGCCGTCTACGTCGCCGAGCGCCAGCGCTTCATCCAGCACTTTTCGGTAATCGCCGCTGTCGTATGTCATGCCCAGCCCGTTTGCGTACGGCATGGCGTTTGCCGGGATGAGGTTGCGGCGGCGAAGCTCCACCGGATCGATCCCGGTCTTGCGGGAGGCGAGGTCGACCAGCCGCTCTATCACGAAATTGACCTCGGGCCGTCCGGCGCTGCGATAGGGCGATGTTGAGGCGGTGTTGGTCATTGCGGCGCGGGCGCGGACAAAACAAGCCGGAATTCGGTAAGTACCGCTCATGATCTCGACGCCCTTAACCAGCGGCACGAACGACACCGTATGGGCGCCTACATTGCTGATATTGGAGCCCCGAAAACCGATGAATTTCCCCTCGGCGTCGAGTGCGAGTTCAGCCTCGACGCGAAGATCGCGGCCCTGATGATCGCTCAGAAAGGCTTCGGTGCGATCTGATGTCCATTTTACCGGCCGACCAATGCGTTTCGCAGCCCAGGCAACCATGGCGAATTCGGGATAGAACGAGTTCCTGGTGCCGAAATTGCCGCCGACATCCTTGGCGATTACCCGGACATTATCGATCTCGACGTCGAGAATGACCGAAATTTCGCGCTTCTGGCGAAACGCGCCGCCGCTTCCGGCATGGATGGTATAGCGCCCGGTTGCGGTATCGAATTCACCCACAGCGGCGCGCGGTTCCATCGGCACGCCGGTGACACGTTGTACCCAGGTGTCAAACCGGACGACATGCGCCGCCTTTGCGAAAGCGGCATCAGTCGCCGCGCGGTCGCCGACATCGGCATCGACGCAGAGATTGGACCCGGCTTCCTCCCAGACCAGTGGAGCACCCGGCGCCAGGGCTGCTGCTCCGTCTGTCACCGCCGGCAGCGTTTCGAAATCGATGAGGACCGCTTCGGCGCCGTTTTTGGCAGCCTCTATGGAATCACCGACGACGATGGCCAGCGCTTCACCGACAAACCGCGCCTTGTCGGCAGGCAGGATGAAATGCGGCGAGTTGAAATGGTCGGAGCCGTCGCTGTTGTTGAGGTCGATATCCGGCGGGCTGCTTGCCATCGTGTTGTGGGGTATCGGTTTGAGCCCGTCCGCCAGCGCGTCGGCGCCGGTAAGCACCGCGATAACGCCCGGAATGTTCCGCGCGACCGAGATGTCGTAGCCACGGATCCGCGCATGGGCGTGGGGCGAGCGAACGATGGCGGCATAGGCCTGACCGGGCAGGTTCGCGTCGTCGCTGAAGCTGCCGCCGCCGGTCAGCAGGCGCCGGTCTTCCTTGCGGAGGACCGGATCGCCGATCTTTGGCCTCGTATTCTCCATTCCGCCGTCCATCGCGCCTGTCTCCTGATTAAATGTCTTGGGCTGATTGTGTACCCGGCACGGGGTGGGCTCAACCCAACCCGTAAGACCAATGAAATGGGGTTGGGGAATGGACAGGGTGTGGATGTCGCGGCATGATCGCGCTAACCCGGCTGGAAATGTCTAACTGGGAAAGGACCAACCATGTCAGCTATTCCCAATCTCAGCATCGATCATTTTGGCATCTATGTGGTCGATCTCGACCGTATGATCGATTTTTACAGCCGCGTGATGGGCTTCTCGCTCAATGATCGCGGCGAAACCGCGACCGGCATCGAGATGGCGTTTTTGAGCCGAAGCCCGGACAAGCATCACCAAATCGTGCTGGCGGCTGGCCGGACGGCGGATACCCCCTCGCAGATCAATCAGATCTCGTTCCGGGTCGACTCGCTGGCCGACCTTCGTCGTCTCAATGAGATGCTCGAAGGCGAAGACGAGATCAGCGAGCTGTTCGTGACCACCCATGGTGTGTCCTGGTCGGTCTATTTCAACGATCCCGAGGGTAACAGGACGGAATTTTTCGTCGAAACGCCGTGGTATACGCCGGCGCCGCGCGGCATGAAGCTCGATCTCACACTATCGGATGAGGAAATCTACCGCACGACCGAGGAAGCGTTGAAGCAACATCCGGAATTCATGACCCGCGCCGACTGGGGCAAAGCTGCCGTGGTGCGCATGCAGCAGGCAGAGAGTTAATCGATCATGAGCGAAACGGGCAGCGTCAACGAACATAGCAATCTGAAATCAGAGCGCGAGGCATATTACGAGCGCATCGAACAGTATGATCTGTCGCCGCTGTGGGAGGTTAACCGCCGGCTGGTAACGCCGGAGCCGGTGATCGATTCCGTGCCGCATCTCTGGGATTATTCGGCGATCCGCGACAGCCTGCTGGAAAGCGGCGAGCTGATCACCACCAAGGAAGCCCAGCGGCGTGTGCTGATCCTGGAGAACCCGGGTCTCGACAAGTCGCACCGGATCGTTGAATCGCTGTTTGCCGGGCTGCAGCTCATCATGCCGGGCGAGATTGCTCCGGCGCATCGCCATTCACCGGCGGCGCTGCGTTTCATCATGGAGGGCGAGGGCGCCTATACGGCGGTCGGAGGCGAGCGGTCCTATATGAAAAAGGGCGATTTCATCATCACCCCGGCCTGGGCGTGGCACGATCACGGCCACGAGGGCGACGGGCCGATGGTGTGGATGGACGGGCTCGATATCCCGATGGTCGCCCTGTTCGGCCCGCTGTTTTTTGAAATGTATGACGACGATCAGGCGCCCGATCAGGTGCCGCCGGGCGACAGCCTGGCACGCTATGGCGCCAATATGCGCCCGGTCGGCCAGG
>JBLHKG010000104.1:0-6558 GCA_047619835.1 Alphaproteobacteria bacterium | reverse complement strand
TGTTGACCATGATGGTGCAGAAGCACAGCGAGGAAATCGCACGTGCTTTGGTGGTCCCCATCGCGGAATCTGCGGCATCGGTTTTGCCAGGCGCGGCAACGCGCGCCGGCAGGTTTCTGGCATTCGACGCCAGCGGCAATCCGGTTGCGGCGGCGGGAGCGGTGGGGGATAGCGCGATACCGGTCTCGGCATTCATGGAGACCGTTCTAGATGATGCGAACGCATCAACCGTCCGTACAACGCTGGGAGTGGCAATCGGGTCCGACGTTCTCGCGCCGAATGGGGATGGGAGCTCGCTGACGGGCATCGGCCTTCCCGGCGAGATCACGATGTACGGGGGCGCAACTGCCCCGACCGGTTGGTTGATCTGTGACGGTGGCGCGGTCAGCAGAACGAGCTATGGTAATCTGTTCGCCGTGGTGGGCAGCAATTTTGGCGCCGGTGATGGATCGACCAGTTTCAATCTCCCCGATATGCGGGGCCGCTTGCCGCTCGGTGTAGGAACCGGCGACGCCGCGGACGCGACGGCACACGTCCTTGGCGATAAGGAGGGGGCGGAAACGCATGCGCTCACTGTTGCGGAAATGCCAGCGCATACGCATACGCAATTTGGGGGGGCTGCTCAAATCATTGTCGATGCCGCTTTAGGTGGCGGGGTACAGTCGTTCAGTAATACCTTGGCAACGGGAACAGCCGGTGGTGGCGGTTCACATAATAATCTTCAGCCGAGCCTGACCGTGAACTTTATTATTAAGACTTAATATGGAAAAGGGCGTCACGTCGGAGGATCGATATGTTGCTGTCGACTTTCTTGAACGAAAACCCTCCTTTCCACCAAAGGCATATACCAGCTTCTTCTTGCGTCAGTTTTCGTCCGATATCGGCACGAGTGAGGTATGCTCTTGCCGCCAATAACGCCTTGGAATCCTTGGGCTCAAATGTGATTTCATCGCCGTTTATTTCGCAAATCCAATGATGATGCTGAAATCCTATTTCCAATGGTAGATTGAGCGCGGCGCGTAGGCGCGAAAATCGTTTCTTGGTGAAAATTTCACGCGGTTTGCTGGGAACCTCGATATACCCCGCTTTGCTGACCCGATTTATCTGTTCGCAGACCCTGACAGGATCTGGTAGATCCTCAAGCGTATGCGAGCAGATGCAGAAATCAAAATATTTATCAGGGAATGGCCAATCATCTTTGCAGGCATCTATTTGAGCCCAGTTTTCTTTGTTGAAGCGTTCAACATTTTCGGGATCGAGCGCGTGGAAGGACTGTCGTGTTTCGTACGGTTGTATGTCTACTACATGTGTGGCTAAGTTGAATGGTCGGAACCAACCACCGATATCGAGAATTCGATCTGATGCGTGTGCAGTCTGAAGTAATCGAGGAAGGTTTTCGAACAATATCATTTCATAACCAATATTCTAAGTTGGTATATTATCTATATACCGGTTACCGCCGAAAGACGATATTCCGGGCTGCCGACGATAATTTTGGCTGCGCGACGAAATTGGCAGCTTCGACCAAATCGATGATTTCCTTATTGCGGGGTGCTGTCAGGTCACCCATGACTTCCACAAGCACGGACTTAAGCGTAGATGAACCCAGCAAAACGGCAGCGCCGCGGATGATATCTGCTTCAATCCCGTCAACATCTAACTTTATGTGTGTTGGAAGTGGTGGATGAAACGATGCGACAAAATCGTCTATTGAATAGCCGATGGCTGCCTGTTGAAAACGGATGTTGATCGGCTGGTCGTAAGCATTAATTGACGTGCCAAATCCGTGCATGCTGTGGCCGGCTTCGGTCTCTTCCATATTCAGCGTGTTAAGTTCGGTGCGCTCGCTGAACGCGAGGCAATAAGCGGCAATTCTGTTGTCCATGCGATTGATTTCGATGTTTTTTGTGAACAGACCATAGCTCGAGGCCGAGGGCTCGAATGCCAGCACGGTTATCCCCGGTCGGAGCGCCGCATAGAGCGAAAAAGTGCCGATATTGGCGCCGATGTCCCAAAAACACGAACCATCGGGAAAACTGTCGATCCATTCCAGGGTTTCTGGCTCGTCGTCATGAAAGAACCAGGGGTAGTGGTATGCGCGTTGCGTGTTTGTGTAAAAAAGAACGCGACCGTGCTTCGTATCCACCGGTATGGTTTCTGCCAGATATTCCGAAGCCTGCGCTCTGGTTTCATAACGCCGGTGCGGTTTCAAAGGCAGCGTAATGATATCGGCAAAATGCCTGATCGCTCTCGCGACATGTTTGCTCAAGTCATCTAACCCCTGCGGCATTCCGAAGTATTCATTGAGTTTATCCGATGGATATCCATGAGCCAACCGAAACACACCGAAATACACCGAAACACACCGAAACACGGGGCGACGAGTTTTCTGAATGCGGTCTCGTCAGGTGCTCGTGTTATTTTCCAAAATTAAGCATCGCCCGCACCCTGGAGAAATGTCGGCCGGCGACTGATCAAGCAGTGTTGACCGGTAAGGATGGAAGGTTTTGAAAGCACTTCTAACATTTATGGTTGGGATCATTTTTGCTCCACCTGCTACCGGGCAGCAGCCCAAGTGTGCGCCGCTGGAAAATATGAGCCGCGCCCGTTCCGCTCAATATTCAGAACACTCGGTGGGTTTGGGGTTGATCGAGAACGGCAACGTTCTTCAACGATTTGAAAGTGAAGGCGGGAGAAGCTGGACGATCATTGTCGTTCGTCCTAGCGGCATGTCCTGCGTCTGGCTGGTGGGTGAAAGTTGGGCGCGGGTCCTGCCTCCGAAAAAGGGGCAGGAAGGATGAGCGGGTCTCCAAGCACCTATCCTGTCGTCAACGACCGGGGCTGGCATCTCGACAAGCGGGTATCTGTCGGTCACATCGTGACCACCCTTGCCGTTGCGGTGAGCGTGGTCATCTGGCTGAACAATATCGATAAACGGATCTCGGTCGTTGAGGAAATTGCCCAGCAGCATGCCGAGCGATTCGATCGGACGGAAAAGCGCTGGGAGCAGGAGCTGATTAACGTACGCCGCATGCTTGAGCGGATCGAGGACAAGCTCGACCGCAAGGCGGACCGCTCACCCCTACGCCAGAACTGACTGCGACGAGGAGATTGCATGATTATTTCCCTGATTTCGTCCGCCCTTGGCATGGTGGGCGGTCTACTTCCCGATATCTTCAAAGAAGTCCGCGAGAGCCGCGAGCATGGCCGCGAACTCGCACGGATGGACAAACAGGCCGAGCTTCAGGTCAAGCTGTTGCAACATCAGACCGACGCTAAACTCGCTGAGATTGAGGGAAACGTCTATGTCGAGGAAATGCGGGCTTTCCGGTCGCAGATGTCGGAGATCTACAAATCGCAGGCCCCGATTGGCATTAAATGGATCGACGGCTGGAACGCCTCGCTCAGGCCGTTCGCCTGTACGATCATTATTATTATGTTCGCTGTTATCGCCACGACCTATGCCTTCGGCATGTTTTTCGATCGACCGCATCTGGCCGACATCTCGATAGTGATCTGGGGCTCGCTGGTTGGAGATGCCATTCAAGCCGTACTCGGCTATCTGTTCGGTTACCGCTCGGCCGCGAAAATTCGTGGGCGATGACAAATCCGCCAGATGATGCCGCCCTTGACCTTATCAAGCACTTCGAGGGTCGCCGACTCGTTCCTTACAGGGATGCGGTTGGCATTTGGACCATCGGCTATGGTGCGACTTACGGACTCGACCGGAAGCGCGTTACAGCCGATCACCCGCCGTTGATCGAGCTACAGGCCGATGAACTGCTTGCTCGCGATACATTACGTTTTGTAATTGCGGTCGATCGTCTGGTGAAGGTGCCTGTCGGCGCCGATCAGCGCGGCGCCCTCACATCCTTCGCCTTCAACCTCGGTGCCGGCGCGCTGCAATCTTCGACGCTGCTGAAGCGGATCAATTCACTGGAATGGGAGGATGTCCCGCGCCAGTTCGGTCGTTGGGTTAGCGCCGGTGGGCGCCGCCTGCCTGGGCTGGTACGACGGCGGAGGGCGGAGGCCGAATTGTGGGCCGCTGGTTTGTCGTAGCAGGCTCACTATCGGCAGCTCGATTTAAGGCAACGGGTTCTGCCGCGCATCTATTGTGGCCTGAAATAATGGCTGCTCGGGCACCGAGTGCGATCAGCAGATGCACTGCCTGGAGGCCTGTCGCCCGGTCTTTCACGGGGTGAGGCGCTTCGAGAACGATATCCCTTTCAGGGGCGTCAGCAATGATGATGATTGGAGCACCGGCGATCTCGCGTGAATATATTAATGAGAAATTTTGGCTCTCATCGGTTATTCGCTCGCGATGAAATATTTTGGCGGTGTCGCGGCCCGATAGCGCTCGCGAAAGGGCGGCTGTTTCCGCTTCCGGGATGGAGTGTCGTTCGACCGAGTCCGCCGCAGCAAAATCAAAGCGGAGGACGAAATCTGTCAGGCGGCCCGCCCCGGCGCTAATCGGCGTAGTCAGCACACCAAGAAAAACCGCGAAGGCGAAAAACTGCCGGTGACTTCGCATCAGGCTACGGCCATCAGAGCTCCGGGTCGCCTGCAGTCATGAATTCCCACAGGCGCTCATAAATTCGACCGGTTCCGGTCGCGCGTACTGCCGCCTGTTCATCGGTATAGCACACGGAGTCCTCTGTCCTCCCGGCGGCAAGAACATCCAGTTCCGTCCCTGCTGCTTCTTCCAGAAAGAACGCCATGACGACGCTTTCCTCGACCGTCGGTCCGACGCAAACGGCGCCATTGCCCCGCATGACGATTGCCCGCGCGTCACCGAGCGTTTTGGCGAATGCGATCGCCGGTTCGTCAGAGCGGATCAGGAGCGGGTCATCCCATAGCGGTGGGTGGGGGTGAAAATAGGTGCCGAATCCGATCCGCGCTTTCGGCGTCATACGCAAGGATGACAGGGTCAGAACTTTCCGTGGGAAGACCCGGCTGATGCCATTGACGTCAGGTCTTGTCGCGTAGATCCGTTGATGACAGCGGACTTCGCCCAAAACGCCCTCCGGCAGCGGGCCGTCGATTGGGACAATTGTCCCCTCTTCCCCCACATCAATCAGTCCCATGGGCCTCGGAGCGCAAACCAGGAAGCTCTCATTATCAAGACGCGCGCTGACGTGACCAAAGGCATGAACCAGATTGTGCCGGCCCAGTGCACGCGCGGCGAGCCGAACGCGACGTTGCGTTATTGCAAGAGGCTCGCCTAGCGAGCCGAATTCGGTTTCTGACATCTGATCCTAGCTTCGGAATTCGGGAATGTCTGGCTTGGCGCCCCAGACACAAAATGCCTCGGTCGTGAACGGAAACTGCCGCGGGCGATGATCTGGGTCATCGATCACGCGGACGCCATGTGAATATTCGTAGACCATCCCGTCCGGGCCCTCGAAATACAGGAACATAGCGCCCGACGTGGCGTGCCGACCGGGCCCAAAGACGATGCGTACCTGCTGCGAGGACAGGAAGTACCATGAGCGCATCAGGTCATCGATGCTGTCGACCTGAAAGTTGATGTGCTGAATGCCTGGACCGTCCGCCGGGAACAGCGCAATGCGGTGGTGGATTTTGTCAAAGGACAGCAACCCTGCATCGCCGATCCAGTCATTAGGCCGGATGTTGAAATGGGTCGTCCAGAACGCCTCGTCTCGCGGTGCGTTTGTGGTCCGAAGACCGACATGGCTGAATTCGGAGATGCCGGCGTCGCGCGTTGGAAAGTAGCGCCGCGTTGCCTTGAACGGGCGCACCGTCAAATCGAACGCATTGCCGGTCGGGTCTTTAAAAGTGATAAATTGCTGGACCCGACGATCCCCGCACTCCGCAGCGGTGCCTTGCTTAACCTCGATCCCCGCAGACTTGAGCATGTCGTAGGCATTCTTCAATGCCGTTTCATCCAGAATTTCAAACCCCAGCACCTGATCAGCAGAATCACCGGCTATGTAACAAATATCGTGATCTCGTTCGTCGCCCCTGACATAGGCACGGTTTTCCTCTTCACGAACCAGTTGAAGCCCCAGGATGTCCGTCGCGAACCGCACGGCATTTCCGAGGTCTTCGGTTCCGATTCGCGCGTAGCTCAAATCTAAGATTTCTATCATGTTGCCATGATAGTTTGCCGGCTCAGCGGTGCAAGAGGCTTCTCGTCAACCGGGTTTTGCCTTCAGTGCCCAGCAGAGACCCGTTCACGAAGCCCCATCAATTCTCCGCGAAGAACTTCGATTTCCCGTAAATCGCGGTTAAGGTCGGCTTCTTCTGCCGGTTCGTCTTCTGTTTGTTCCGGACTGAGGGCCTGGAGGGTGAAGCCTTCGAGACGTTCCACCAAATTCCGAATTCCGGGGCTAAGTGGCTTTATCGATGATTCGGCAGTAGCGATATCCTCTGTCGTGTCGTCGACTGAATCGTCGCTCAGATCCGGGATCGATGGCACAGAGTCCTGTTGTGCCGTGGTCAGCTCCGTCTGGACAAATCCAGATAATTCTATGAAATCATCGGCGTTATTCACTGAATCGTCGTTCAGAATCGGGGTCGATGACACAGAGTCCTGTT
>JBLHKG010000103.1:0-6578 GCA_047619835.1 Alphaproteobacteria bacterium | reverse complement strand
CGGCCCTGAATCTTGACCCGGTCAGGTCCGAAAATACGCGTTTCATATGCCTCGTTCGCCGGTTCGAGGGCGATGGTATCGCCCTTGCGGCGGAGTTTTTTCAGCGTGACTTCTTCGTCATCGACCAGGGCGACGATAATGGTGCCATTTTCTGCGGTGTCGCAAAATTCGATTATGGCTGTATCACCGTCATGGATGCCGGCATCGATCATTGAATCGCCGCTGACCTCCAGTGCGTAATGTTTGCCTCTGCCAATCATTGTCGGGGCGACCTCAAATGTCCTGGTTTCGTCCCGCATGCTTTGGATTGGCTGGCCGGCGGCGATCTTGCCATAGAACGGCACAGAAACGGTGTCACCCTCACCATTCCGGGGTGATTCTGGCTCTGTAGTATCGCCGGGGAATTTGCCGCGAATGACATTTGGCGTGAATTTGGACGTACCGGGGATACTCTCGGTCGCGTTTTCGGGCAGTCTCAATATTTCCAGTGCGCGTGCCCGGTGGGGCAGGCGCCGGATAAATCCACGTTCCTCAAGTCCCGTAATCAGGCGATGGATTCCCGATTTGGACTTTAGGCCAAGGGCGTCCTTCATTTCATCGAAAGAGGGGGAAACGCCTCGGCTTTTCAAATGCCGGTCGATGAATTGCAGCAGTTCGTATTGTTTTCTTGTCAGCATGACGATTACTTGCCTCTCACGGGCCCTTGAGAGGGCCACTTTACTAAGAACAAAACCAAAACACGATGAATGTTCTAGTTAAGTTCTTTTCAATCGTCAAGAATCACGTCGATCAGACGGTTTGTCAGGTGCTTACGATCCCGCCACCCAGCATCAGAACGCTGACGCGGTCTCCTTTGCAGGCAGCCGGAGCGTGAGGCGCCCGAACGATCAGGCAATCGGCGCGGGCAAAGCCGGAAAAGACCGAACTATCCTGTTTGGAAAAGGCGTTCGCGATCAAATTTCCGTCGCCGTCCGACGACAACGAAGCGCGCAAATAGTCCTCGCGCTCGTCATTTTCGCCGAGATCGTCGCCAAGCATGGCCGGCTGCAGTTTCGCGCCGGCATCCCTGACGCCCAGCATGGCCGCAATGGCGGGGCCGAGGAAAATTGTTGCACATACCTGGGCGGAGACCGGGTTACCCGGCAGTCCCAGCATCCTTGTGTCACCGATATGGCCAAACATGAGCGGCTTGCCCGGCCGCATCGCTATCCGCCAGAAATCGATTTCGAGGCCGATTTTTCCGAGGACTTTCTGGACAAGATCGTGATCGCCAACCGAGGCTCCGCCGCAGGTGACCAGCATGTCGGCGCCGCGCGCGCCTTCGGCCATTGTCCGCAGGGCATCTTCGGAATCCGGTGCAATGCCGAGATCCACCGGCTCGGCGCCCATCGCCTGAATAAATCCGGCCAGCGCCAGCCCGTTGGAAGACACAATCTGATTGTCGGCGATCGGCTCGCCCGGCATGACAATTTCGTCGCCGGTCGCCAGCAGGGCAATTCTTGGTTTCCGGCTGACAGAGACCCACGGAATATTCATTCCGGCGGCAAGCCCGATTGCCCGCGCGGTCATGATGCTGCCTCTGTTGATCAGCGTATCGCCTTCGGAAAAATCCAGCCCGGCGGGCCGCACATACCGGCCCTTTGTGGCCTTACCATCGACGACATTTACCTTGTCGCCATCGGGCTCGGTGTTTTCCTGAATAACAATCGCGTCGGCGCCATCGGGCAGCGGTGCGCCGGTAAAGATGCGGACCGTTTCGCCCGGACCGATAGTGCCGTCATAGGATTGGCCTGCCGGCACATGCCCGACAATTTTGAGTGTTGTTGGGATGGTTGTGACATCCTCAGACCGGACGGCATACCCATCCATGGCCGATACGGCTTTTGGCGGCTGTGTCCGGCGTGCCGTCAAATCCTCGGCGAGGACGCGTCCCAGCGCGGCGGGAAGCGCGATGCGTTCTGCCGGCATGGCCGGCATGGCATCGGTGATTTTCTGGCGGGCCTCGGCGACAGAGATCATCGCGGGTCAGTCCTTGTTCCTGAAGTCACCGGCCCTGAAATCACCGGCCCTGAAATCGCCGGAGCGCCCCCCCGACTTTGCCTGCAGGCGAATATCGGTCAGACGCATCGTCCGGTCGACCGCCTTGCACATGTCATAAATCGTAAGGGCGGCGACCGACACAGCGGTGAGTGCTTCCATCTCTACCCCGGTTCGTCCGCTGACCCGGCAGGTCGCGACGATATCGACCGCATTGCGGTTCGGATCGAGGGTTAACTCGACATCAATCGCCTCAATTGCCAGAGGATGGCAAAGCGGGATGAGATCCGGGGTTTTCTTGGCGCCCATGATGCCGGCAAGGCGCGCGACCGACAGCACATCGCCTTTCTTGACGCCGCCCTGCTGGATCAGGAGCATGGTTTCCGGCTCCATCAGGACAGAGCCGGCGGCGGTCGCAACCCGATGGGTAACGTCCTTGTCTGAGACATCGACCATTGATGCATTGCCGTCGGCATCAATATGGCTGAGTTTCTTGTCTGTCATGATGCCGCCCGCTCGGCGAGGGGGGAAGGAGGCGCCGGATCGGCCAATAGATTTCGCACCGCCTGGGCGACATCTTCCTGGCGCATCAGCGATTCTCCGATCAGGAAGCAGCGGGCGCCGATGCCGGCCATCTCCGCCAGATCCTGCGGCGTATAAAGACCGCTTTCACACACCAAAATCCGGTCGTCAGGCACCAGCGGGGCCAGCCGATGGGTAGTGTCGAGGTTCGTCTCAAGCGTCTTTAGATTGCGATTATTGACTCCGATCAGCGGCGAGGAGAGCCTCAAGGCGCGTTCAAGCTCTGCCTCATCATGGACTTCGATCAGGACATCCATGCCGAACCCCTGCGCGATGCTCTCCATCTCGCTCGCCTGATCGTCGCTGAGAGCCGCCATGATCAACAGGATACAATCAGCGCCGAGCGACCGGGATTCGACGATCTGATAGGGATCAATCATGAAGTCTTTCCGCAGGACCGGTAAATCCACGGCGCTACGGGCGGCTATCAAATGGGCGTCTTTTCCCTCGAAATTAGGTGTCTCGGTCAGAACCGACAGGCAGGTCGCGCCACCCTCCTGATACGCCTGCGCCAAGGTAGCCGGATTGAAATCTTCCCTGATGAGACCCTTGCTTGGCGAGGCGCGTTTAATTTCCGAAATAAGTCCGTAACCGGTGATTGAGGCCAATTTCAGCGCCTTGGCAAACCCGCGTGGCGGTGATGATTTTTCTGCATCGGCGCTCAGCACGTCGATAGGACGCCGTGCCTTACATTGCTCGACGACGGCTCGCTTGTCAGTGCAGATACGTTCCAGAACGTTTGACATCGTCTGTAATCAGCCGCCTTCGTTGGTGATCCGGACCATGGCATCGAGGGCGGCCCGGGCCTTGCCCGTATAAATAGCCGCCGATGCGATCCGCGCGCCTTCCGCAAGGTCAGCGGCCTTGTCCGCAACGACCAGTGCCGCAGCGGCGGTAAAGACAACAACATCGCGATAGGCGCTTTCTTCGCCGGCCAGCATTGCGGTCATGGCCGCCGCGTTTTCTTCCGCATTGCCGCCGAGTAAATCCTCGGGTTTTGCAAGGGAGAGCCCAGCGTCAGCCGGAGACACTTCGAAATTGGTAACTTTGCCGTTCTCCAGGGCAGATACAAAGGACGGCCCTGTGGTGGTCAGCTCATCGAGCCCGTCGGAACCATGGACCACCCAGGCTTTGCGCGCCCCCAGCTTGCCGAGAACCTCGGCCATCGGCTGCACCCATTCGCGGGCGAAGACGCCGACCAGCAACCGGTCGACATTGGCGGGATTGGAAAGCGGGCCCAGAATGTTGAACACGGTGCGTGTCCCGAGCTCGACCCGGGGACCCGCGACATGGCGGGTGGCACTATGATGTCTGGGCGCCATCATGAAACCGATGCCGGCCTCGCGGATCGATTTTTCGATCAGCGCCATGTCACAATCGATATTGACGCCCAGCGCCGTCAGGACATCCGCAGCGCCGGCCTTTGACGACAGCGCGCGATTGCCGTGCTTGGCGATGGGGACGCCACAGCCAGCGACGACGATGGCCGCGCCGGTTGAGATGTTCAATGTGCCGCTGGCGTCGCCGCCGGTTCCAACGATGTCGATGGCATCCGCCGGTGCGCTGATATGGATCGCCTTGGCACGCATGACCTTTGCTGCTGCGGTTATTTCGTCAACCGTTTCGCCGCGCACCCGAAGCGCCATCAGGAAAGCGCCGATCTGCGCCGGTGTCGCGTCCCCGGACATAATGATGTTGAAAGCTTCGCTCGCTTCTTCCTCGTTGAGCGCGGTGCCTCCCGCGACCTTGTTGAGAAGCGGCTTGATGCCGTCCGCGGAACCGTTCATGCCGCTTCCTTCCATTCCTTTGCGAGATCGAGAAAGTTCTGCAACAGCCGGTGGCCGTGCTCCGTATCAATGCTTTCAGGGTGAAACTGTACGCCGTGAAGCGGCAGCTCGCGATGCGCGATGCCCATGATCACCCCGTCATCAGCTTCAGCGGTAACGATGAGTTCGTCCGGGACGCTGTCCGGGGCAATCGTCAGCGAGTGATAGCGAATGGCCGTAAACCCGTTGGGCAGCCCGGCAAAAACGCTTTCTCCCTGATGCAGGATCGGGCTCGGCTTGCCATGCATCGGCGCCGGAGCGCGAACAATTTTGGCCCCAAATGCCTGACCGATTGCCTGGTGCCCCAAGCATACGCCAAGCACCGGAATCGAATTTCCCGCTGCCGCGACAAGTTCAAGGCAGATGCCTGCCTTGTCCGGATCGCACGGGCCGGGTGAAAGCACGATACCGTCCGGACGCAGGGCAAGCGCCTGGGCCACGGTCAGCGCATCGTTGCGGTGAACGACACACGTCGCACCAAGCTCCCCCAGAAAGTGGACGAGATTGTATGCGAAGCTGTCGTAGTTATCGATTAACAGTAGCATTTCAATAGCTTGAATGAGATCGCCCGAAAGTCGCGCCGTTATAACAGTTATGGTGCGGAGGTGAAAGCGATGCGGGTTTTAGCTATACTCAATTGCTTGCGGCAGCGACATTGGCGCGCCATATTCAACTGACATACAAGCGTGCAAATCATGACCAGCTATATCTGTCCCATGTGTCCGTCGGTTAATGCCGACGCGCTCGGTATTCTGATCGCGGCGGGCCTCCTTTATCCGCTCATGGGTCTGTTGCTCGATCCGATGATTGTGGCAGGCGCGATGAGTTTGAGTTCGGTGTCTGTGATCGGGAACGCCCTCCGTCTTAATCGGACCCGGCTCGATCAATGAAACCGGATATATACCGATTGAGGGCATTTCTGGAGTATCGCGGTCTGCGTCTCATCCAGGCTCTGAAACCAGGTTCCCACAGTTTAAGATTTTTCAAGCTGAAATGGAGGCGGCGTCTGGACGCGCTCCCCATACCGGGTTTCAGCCGTCTGATTGCGTTTCTTCAGGAATATGGCCGGCCTGTCGGCCTTGCGCTGGCCGGCGGGACCCTCGGGATTTTTGCCACGATCTATCTGGAGTCCGGCGACCCTCCCGTCGACCTCAAGCCGATCTCGGCTGAAGCCCGGTTTGTTCCATCGCCGAAGGCCAAACCGGTAGCGGGTGAGCGGCGTCAGCAGAGGCCACCTGTCGAACCACGCAAGTCATTGCTCAAAGCCAAACCGGCGATCGCCGCCGTCGACACCATGCCGGTCGAAACCTTGCGCCCGCCGCTGCCTGACCCGATCCGGCAATCCGGTTCGACTGAACCGTGGCGTCGATATGCCGTGGCCTATGCGGCCGCTAACGGCAGACCGAGAATTGTGGTGGTGATCGACGATATGGGATTGGACAAGCGCCGAACCGCGCGGGTTATCGCCCTGCCGGGTCCTTTGACGACGTCATTTCTGACCTACGCGCCCGATCTGAAAGCGCAAACGCGAGCCGCGCTACGGGCGGGGCATGAGCTGATGCTCCATGTCCCGATGGAGCCGCTGAACCATTCGGCGGACGCCGGGCAGAATGTCATAACCACCGGACTGTCCCGGGAGGAATTGAGCCGTCGGCTTGACTGGGGGCTTGGCCGGTTTGAGGGCTTTGTCGGGATCAATAACCATATGGGCAGCCGGTTTACCGCCGACCGGGAGGGCATGAATTTTGTCATGTCCGTGCTCAAGCAGCGCGGCCTGCTGTTTCTCGACTCGCGGACGACATCGAAGACCGTTACGGAATCTGTTGCCCGTAAACTCAATGTTCCGTATGCGCGCCGCCATGTTTTTCTTGACGATGAGCCGACACCGGCGGGCGTCGCCCGACAGATAGGGGAGGCCGAACGTATCGCCCTTCGCAATGGCCTTGTGGTGGTCATCGGGCATCCGAGGGACGCGACAATTGCGGCGTTACGGCAATGGTTGTCCAATCTGGAGCGGCGTGGATTCGCGCTGGTTCCAATAAGCGCGGTCGCCAAAGCCGGCCGCAGGCAGGGTAGGGGATGATCCGCAGCTACCGGCAGTACGATTTAGAGGGTGTGCTTGCCGTTATCAAT
>JBLHKG010000102.1:0-6632 GCA_047619835.1 Alphaproteobacteria bacterium | reverse complement strand
TGGTCGGCGCCTCTAACGCCGTGAATCTGACCGACGGGCTGGACGGGCTGGCCATCGTACCGGCGATGATCGTCGCGGGCTGCTTCGCCCTGATCTCCTATCTCGTCGGCAACGCGGTATTCGCCGGATATCTGCAGCTTCACGGCGTACCCGGGGCAGGCGAACTGACCGTATTCTGCGGTGCGCTTGTCGGGGCGAGTCTGGGCTTCCTATGGTTCAACGCGCCCCCCGCCATGGTCTTTATGGGCGATACCGGTTCGCTATCGGTCGGCGGTGCATTGGGAACGGTCAGCGTGATCACCAAACACGAGCTGGTGCTCGCCATCATCGGCGGGCTGTTCGTGCTCGAGACGGTGTCGGTCATCGTCCAGGTTGCATCTTTCAAACTGACCGGAAAGCGGGTCTTCCGTATGGCGCCGCTGCACCATCATTTCGAACAGAAGGGCTGGAAAGAACCAACCATTGTCATCCGGTTCTGGATCATCGCCATGATCCTCGCGATCGCCGGGCTCTCTACGCTGAAACTGAGGTAGAGGTACAGTGATCGACATCTCGACGCGCAAAGACCAGACCATCGCCGTTCTCGGGCTCGGCGGCTCAGGGCTGATGGCGGCACGTGCGCTCACACACAGCGGCGCCCAAATTATCGCGTGGGATGACAATCCGGACCAGAGGAGCCGGGCTGAAAAGAACGGCATCACAACCGTCGATCTCGACGGGTACGATTTTTCAGACACCGATGCCCTGATTCTCGCACCGGGCATCCCCTTCACCTACAAACCCCACAAGCTGGTCGCCAAGGCACGCGCGGCATCGGTCGCCATTATCGGCGACATCGAGTTACTGGTGGAAGCCTGCCCGCAGGCACGGTTTGTCGGCATCACCGGCACCAACGGCAAATCAACAACAACAGCATTGCTCGGTCATCTTCTTACCCAGGCAGGCGTTAAGGCGCAGATTGGCGGCAATCTGGGGCCGCCCGCGCTCGGCCTCGCGCCGCCGGAAGCCGACGAAGCGATGGTGCTGGAACTGTCATCCTATCAGCTCGATCTTACCGTGCAGGCGTGTTTCGATATTGCGGTCCTTCTTAATATAAGCGCGGATCATCTCGACCGGCATGGCGACATGGCGGGCTATATCGCCGCCAAGAAACGCATTTTTCGCGATCACAGCGGTGCAGTGGACCAGACCGCTGTCATCGGAATCGACGACGCGCATAGCCGCGCTGTTTATGACGACGTATCCGGACGTACCGGATGGACCGCAATCCCGATATCCGCCGCACAACAGCCGGCAGGTGGTGTTTATGTTTCAGACGGCATCCTGATCGACGATCGGGATGGCGCCGCAAAGCCTGTCGCGGATCTGCGCAGCATTGTTACGCTGACCGGACGCCATAACTGGCAGAACGCGGCTGCCGCCTATGCCGCTGCGTCCGCGCTGGGCGTTGATGCGGCAAAGATCGCCGCGGCCTTTGAAAGCTATCCGGGCCTGCCGCATCGGCTTGAGTTGGTCACAACCATCGCCAATGTGCGCTACATCAATGACAGCAAAGCCACAAATGGAGAGGCTGCGGCAGTCGCGCTGGCCTGTTTTGACGCCATTTACTGGATCGTGGGCGGGCAAGCGAAAGAAGATGGCCTTACCCCGACGCTGAACGTACTCAGCGGGGTCCGCGCGGCATTTCTGATCGGCGAGGCCCAAGATACCTTTTTCGAACAGTTGCAGGATCGCATTCCCGCAACCAAATGCGGTGATCTTGCAACCGCCATTGCGCTCGCCAAGGAACAGGCGGAACAGGATGGAGTGCGTGACGCCGTGATCCTGCTGTCGCCGGCAGCGGCCTCATTCGACCAATGGCCGAATTTTGAAGCGCGGGGCGACGGGTTTCGAGCCCTCGTACAGGCACCAGCTGCGGAGGTGACAGCATGACGCGCTTCGCCCGCACCGACACATCGATTTTGGGACATTGGTGGTGGACAATCGATCGCTGGTCGATGGCCGCTGTCGCGCTGCTCTTCGTCTATGGCGTCATGTTGACGATGGCCGCCAGCCCGCCGGTCGCGGAACGGCTTCATTTCGAACAGTTTCACTTTGTCCGCCGCCAGCTTGTCTTCCTGCCGCTTGCCATCGTCATCATGTTTGCGGTTTCGCTAATGACGCCACGCGGCATCCGGCGCCTCGCCGTCATGGTGTTTGCCGTCAGCATATTGCTGATGATCGCAACTCTGTTCTTCGGCCCGGAAATCAAAGGCGCCAGGCGCTGGATCAATATCGCAGGTCTGTCGCTTCAACCGTCCGAATTTATCAAACCGAGTCTTGCGGTCGTTACCGCCTGGGCCTTCGCACGTCAGCACAAATCCGGCGAACCGGTATGGCGCAACGTCGCCATCGGGCTTTACGTGCTGGTGGTCGGGCTGCTTTTACTGCAACCCGATTTTGGCATGACGGTCGTGGTTTCCGCCGTCTGGTTCGGGCAGTTCTTCCTCGCCGGCCTGCCGATGATGTGGGTGGCCGGATTTTTGATCCTGGGTCTGCTCGGTGCGGGCGGCGCCTATTTCGCCCTGCCCCATGTCGCCAGCCGCATTGACCGCTTTATAGATCCCTCGTCTGGCGATTCCTACCAGGTATCGCGCTCAATGGAAGCGTTCATGAACGGTGGCTTGCTTGGTCGCGGACCCGGTGAAGGGTCGGTCAAATCAGTACTGCCCGACGCCCATACCGATTTCGTTTTCGCGGTCGCCGGAGAAGAGTTCGGACTAATCGCCTGCCTGCTATTGGTCGGGCTTTTTGCCTTCATCGTCCTGCGCGGCTTCGCCCGGGTAATCAAGGAGCCCGACCTCTTCACGCTCCTGGCCGTTACCGGACTACTGGTTCAATTCGGGCTGCAATCGCTGGTCAATATGGGATCGACCCTCAGCCTGATACCGACCAAAGGCATGACCCTTCCCTTCATATCTTATGGCGGATCGTCGCTGACGGCGATTGCGCTGCTGATCGGCATGGTTCTGGCCCTGACGCGCAATCGGCGCGGGCGGGAGGCGCTATGATGGCCCCAGGACGCATTATGGCATTGGCTGCCGGTGGCACCGGCGGGCATGTCTTTCCGGCCCGCGCGCTCGCTGAAACACTGAGCGCCCGTGGCTGGAGGATCGCCCTGGTCACCGATTCGCGTGGCGCCTCGTTTCTGGACGAAATTGCCAACACTGAAACCCACCGGATCAAGGCGGCGAGCCTTGGCGGCGGCGTCTGCAGCAAGCTCAAGGGGCTCACGCATCTTGGCGTTGGGCTGCTGCAGGCGCGCGCCCTCCTTCGCCGGATCCGCCCTGCCGCCGCGGTCGGCTTTGGCGGCTATGCCTCGGCGCCGACAATGTGGGCCGCAGCACAGCTCGGCCTGCCAACCATGATTCATGAACAGAATGCCGTGCTGGGACGGGCCAATCGCATGATCGCTGGTCGTGCCCGGCGGATTGCCACCTCCTTTTCCACAGTGTCCGGCATTCGCGACAGGGACCGGCCGCGTGTCACGCTGACCGGTAACCCGGTCCGCGCCGATATCGCGGCAGTCGGTAAAACACCCTACGCAGCACCTTCAAACGACGGCGTCATCCGGCTGCTGGTATTTGGCGGAAGTCAGGGAGCTAAAATTCTGAGCGATGTCGTTCCAGTCGCCCTCGCCGCGCTTCCAGATTCCTTGCGGACCCGTCTTGAGGTGGTCCAGCAATGCCGACCGGAAAACCTCGATGCCGTGCGGGAAATCTATTACGCCTCCAACGTCAGCGCGACGCTTGAGACCTTCTTCGACGACATGCCGGCCCGCATTGCCGAGTCACATCTCGTGATCGGTCGCGCGGGCGCCTCGACGGTTTCCGAGCTCGCCGCCGCAGGACGACCTGCTATCCTGATTCCCTATCGCTTCGCCATGGACGACCATCAGAGCGCCAATGCCGCGGCGATGGAATCGGACGGGGCCGCCTGGATGATAAAGGAAGACGATTTTACCCCCGAGTCCGTAGCGAGTCGTCTTGCCGGCCTTTTCGCCGTACCCGATCAGCTTGAAACAACCGCCGCAAAGGCGTTGGCCGCCGGCCATGCAGACGCCGCCGAACGACTTGCCGATACAGCCGAAGCGATTGCAAGTCCGGCGAACGATAATAGCGCCGACAAGGAGGAAGCCGCATGAGAACGCTGCCTCTTTCCATCGGCACGCTGCATTTCTGCGGCATCGGCGGCATCGGCATGAGCGGCATCGCCGAGGTTCTGCACAATCTCGGCTATGTCGTTCAGGGCAGCGATCTGTCCGAAAACGCCAATGTCGAACGGCTGCGCGGTCTTGGCATAAGGGTCCATATCGGACAAAAGGCCGAGAATTTGAAGGACGCAACGGTGGTCGTGGTTTCGTCGGCCATCCGACCGGATAACCCTGAACTGGTCGCAGCCCGTGAGAAGCTGATCCCCGTCGTGCGCCGCGCCGAAATGCTGGCCGAACTGATGCGCCTCAAATGGGCCATCGCGATCGGTGGCACTCATGGCAAGACAACCACAACCACGCTGATCGCCGCGATGCTCGATTCTGCCGGGTTGGACCCCACGGTCATCAATGGCGGCATCATCAATGCCTATGGCACCAATGCCCGGCTCGGCGAAGGAGAGTGGATCATCGTCGAGGCCGATGAATCCGACGGCACTTTCATCAAGCTGCCCGCGACCATCGCAGTTGTCACTAATATCGATCCCGAGCATCTCGATTTCTACGGCTCGTTCGACGAATTGCGAAAGGCATTCGTCTCATTCGTCGCCAACATACCGTTTTACGGATTCGCCGTTCTTTGCATCGACCACCCCGAAGTACAGGCATTGATTCCACAGGTCGCCGACCGGCGGATCGTCACCTACGGCATGACGCCCCAGGCCGATATACAGGCCGAGAATATCCGCATCGAAACCGGAGTTAGCCGGTTCGATATCGTTTTCTCAGGGCGCTCATCCCTGGCGGGCACACGGCTCGACAATGTCACCCTGCCGATGGCGGGTCGGCATAATGTCCAGAATGCCCTTGCAGCGGTTTCCATCGCTCAGGAGATGGGTTTTTCTCCGGAAATCATTCGCAATGGTCTTGCGGCATTCTCTGGCGTCAAACGACGCTTCACCGTCACCGGCACCTCGCACGGCATCACAGTAATTGACGATTACGCCCATCACCCGGTGGAAATCGCCGCAGTCCTGGCCGCAGCACGTTCGAGCACGTCCAAACATGTAACCGCCGTGGTCCAGCCGCACCGCTATACGCGACTGCGCGATCTTTTCGAGGAATTCTGCACCTGCTTCAACGACGCCGACACGGTTATCGTCGCCGATGTCTATCCAGCGGGCGAAGAGCCTATTGAAAATATTCACCGGGACGCGCTGGTTGATGGCCTGCGCGCCCATGGCCATCGCCGGGTTATCCCGCTCGCGAGTTCGGACGCGTTGCCGGGACTTATCGCAGACATTGCCGACGATGGAGACATCGTGATCTGTCTCGGCGCCGGCAACATCACGCAATGGGCCAACGATCTGCCGCAGAAACTGGACGGGGCGCTAAACCAGACACTCGCCGCCAATGAAGCCGGACGGGAGGCTGCATCGTGATGCCGGCCGAACACAGAGCCGGGTTGATCGACCGGCTACCGCCGGTACGCGGCACGCTGACGCCCGATGCACCCATTGCCCGGATCACCTGGTTCCGCGTCGGCGGACCAGCTGAATTTCTTTTCGAACCCGCCGATAGTGACGATCTCGCAATGTTCCTCGCCGCCCTTGCCGACGACATTCCTGTCACGGTTATCGGGCTGGGCTCGAACCTGCTGGTACGTGATGGTGGGATTCCGGGAATTACCATCCGCCTCGGTCGCGCTTTTTCCGATATCTCCATCAACAACGAAATTGTGAGTGCGATGGGCGGCGCGGTGGATGTCACCGTCTCGCGCACAGCGAGGGACGCAGGCCTAGGCGGTCTCGAATTCCTGAGCGGCATTCCCGGCACGATCGGTGGCGCGGTCCGAATGAATGCGGGCGCTTATGGACGAGAAATCAAGGATGTTCTTGTCGATGCGACTGCAATCGGTCGCGATGGCGCACGACACGAGGTTGCGCTGCCGGAACTGGATTACACCTACCGCCATAGTGGGACCCCGACCGACTGGATTTTCGTTGCCGCCCGCCTGCGGGCGACCCCGGATGACGCCGACGCGATCAGCGCACGCATGGCCGAAATCGCTGAGGCACGCGAAGACAGCCAGCCAATTCGCACCCGAACCGGCGGCAGCACTTTCAAAAACCCGCCAAACCAGAAGGCGTGGGAACTGATCGACGCCGCCGGATGCCGTGGTTTGACCCGCGGCGGGGCGCAAGTATCTAACCAGCATTGCAATTTTCTCATCAACACCGGCACCGCATCCGCCGACGATCTCGAAGGACTCGGCGAAGATGTCCGACGCCGGGTCGCCGACGCGACCGGGGTGATCCTCGAATGGGAAATTCAGCGCATCGGTGTGCCTACACCCGGCAGTCTGCGAGGACTGTCATGAGCAACGGACGCACTGTCGCAGTTCTGATGGGAGGCACGTCGAGTGAGCGCGAGGTCTCTCTGG
>JBLHKG010000101.1:0-6638 GCA_047619835.1 Alphaproteobacteria bacterium | reverse complement strand
CGTAATCTGCGGCTTGAGGCCAATGAGCGGATGGATTCCGACGGCGAGATTGTGACAAAGCTTGATGACCAGAGCGTGCGCGATGCGGTGCAGCAGCTGATCGAGGCCGGCGTGGAGTCACTCGTCATCCATTTCCTGCACAGCTATATCAACGACGCGCATGAGGTCCGGGCCGAGGAAATCGCCCGCGAGATGTGGCCCAACGACTATGTCACGCGCGGCAGCGCCATCATGGCCGAATATCGCGAATATGAGCGCGGCACGACGGCGATGATCAACGCCTCGGTCCAGCCTGTGCTCGACCGCTATATCCAGCGGCTGCGCGACGAGCTGCAGGGGCGCGGCTATGCCCACGATCTGCTGGTGATGCAGGGCAATGGCGGCACGGTGTCGTCGAAAATTATTGCCGATGCCGCCGTCAATACCGTGATGTCGGGCCCGGCCTCCGGCGTGATCGCCGCCGCCTATACCGCGATGCGCGCCGGCCAGCCTAACGTCATCGCCTGCGACATGGGCGGCACCAGCTGCGATGTCGCGCTGATCAAGGACGGTATCCCCGAGGTCAGCTCCGAGCTGGAAATCGAATATGCCATGCCGATCCATGTGCCGATGGTCGATGTCCGCACCATCGGCGCGGGCGGCGGCTCGATCGCCCATATCAGCGCCGCTGGCATTCTCGAAGTCGGACCGGAAAGCGCCGGCTCGGTGCCGGGTCCAATCTGTTACGGACGCGGCGGCACGCAACCGACCATCACCGATGCCAATCTGGTTCTGGGACGGCTTAACCCCGACGCCATCCTCGCCGCCGATGCGAAAGTGTCGCTGCAGGATGTGCGCGACGCGCTGATCGAACAGATCGCCCAACCGCTCGGCCTGGCAAGCGCGGAAGACGCCGCCGCCGCGATCATCCAGATCGCCAATACCAAGATGGCCGGCGCGCTGCGCATGGTGTCCCTGGCGCGCGGGCACGATCCGCGTGATTTCGCGCTGTTTCCGTTTGGCGGCGCCGGGCCGCTGCATGCCGCAGCGCTGGCGCGCGAGCTGGGCGTACCGAAAGTTCTGGTCCCTGCCCGCCCCGGCATCACCAATGCGGTCGGCTGCATCGTCGCCGATGTGCGGCATGATTATGTGAATACCATCAACACCCCGCTGCCTGCCGCCGACATGGATTCGATCGCCGCCATTTTCCGCGATCAGGAACGACGCGGCCGTGAAACGATTGAGTCCGAGGGGATCGAGATCGAGGAGATCGTCGTGCTCCACGATGTCGATATGCAGTTCCAGGGCCAGACACATATCCTGACGGTGCCGATCGCGTCCCCCGATGTATCGCGCGAGGCGCTGCACGATATTTTTGCCAAGGCGTACTGGAACCGGTTCGAGGTCGAGCTCGACGAGATCCGCCCCGTGGTGGTCAATCTGCACACTGCCGTGATTGGACGGCGCAAGGGCATCGATCTTTCCTCGCTGATGAACCCCGGTGACCGGACTGAGACACTTGAGGGCGCGCGCATCGGCACGCGCGACATCTGGTTCGGCGGCAAGGTTTACGAGACGCCGATCTATCGCCGCGAAAAGCTGCCGCTCGGCGCCAGCTTCGATGGTCCGGCGATCCTTGAGCAGCTCGACACGACAATTGTCGTCGGCCCACCGGATTCGGTTGTGGTCGATGATTTCGCCAACGTCATTTTGTCGGTGGGGAGTTTGTAAGAGATGATAAATGACAACACGGGAGCCCCTGCCCGATGAGCACTCTCGATCCCGTCACTCTGGCCGTCATCCAGAGCGGTCTGCAGCAGGTCTGCAACGAGATGGACCTCGCCTTTGTGCGCGCCGCGTTCAGCCCGGTGATCTCGGAAGCGCTCGACCGCTCCGACGGCATCTACCATCCGGAGACCGGCGACCTGATCGCACAGGGCGAGCTCGGCCTGCCGGTGTTTGTCGGCACCATGCAGTTCGGCACCAAATGCGTGATCGAGCGGGCGAAGAACATCAAGCCGGGCGACGTCTATATCGTCAACGACCCGTATCTCGGCGGCACCCATCTGATGGATGTCCGCTTCGTCAAACCGTTCTTCTATAAGGGCGAGTTGTTTGCCTGGCTGGCCAATACCGGTCACTGGCCCGACACCGGCGGCTCGGTGCCGGGCGGGTTCTCCGCCAAGGCCACCGAGGTTGAACAGGAAGGTCTCCGCCTGCCGCCGGTCAAGCTCTACAAGGAAGGCGTCATGGATGAGGAAATCCTCTCCATCGTGCTGTCCAATATCCGCCTCGCCGACCAGCGTATCGGCGACATCAAGGCGCAGGCTGCCGCCCTCACCGTCGGCGAAAAGCAGTTTACCCAGCTGCTCGACCGCTACGGCGCCGACACAGTCAACGAGGCCATCGTCGAACTGCGCAGTCGCGCCGCCCAGCTGATGCGCGCCTGTATCAAGGATATCCCCGACGGCGAGTATCACGGTCAGGCCTGGGTCGATTCAGACGGGGTGGTCAATGAGCCGCTGCTGATCGACATGAAAATCCGTAAAGAGGATACCGAGCTCTATTTCGACATGGCGGGCTCATCTCCGCCCTGCCTCGGCCCGATGAACAGCGTCATCGCAACCACCTGCTCGTCAGTCTATCTGGCGATGAAACATATCTTTCCCGAAGTGCCGATCAATGCCGGCACGTTCGATCCGCTGCATATCGACTATCCCGAAGGCACGTTCCTTTATGCAAAGTACCCTCGTCCGGTTTCCGGCTGCGCGGCGGAGGTCAGTCAGCGCATCGCCGAAGCGGTGTTTGTCGCGCTCGTCAAAGCCATCCCCGACAAGCTGTTCGCCGCCCCCGCCGGCACCAGCGGCAATTTCTGCGTCGGCGGCAACGACCCTGTCCGGGGTCGTCCTTATGTCATGTATGTCATTTCGGGTGGCGGCTATGGCGGCAGCCTGTCCGGCGACGGCATTTCCAACGGCTGCTCGACCATCGGCATTTCCAAGACCACGCCGATTGAGGTGATGGAGCAATATTACCCCGTCCTGTTCGAGGAGTTTTCATTGCACGAGGGCTCGGGCGGGGCCGGCAAAACCCGCGGCGGGTTCGGTGTGAACTATAAAATGAGGCTGCGCCGGGGCACTGCCCGCGCGTCGATGGTGATGGATCATGGACGCACCGGCCCGCAGGGCGCGCTGGGCGGCGCCGATGGCGGTGTTAACCGGGTGCTGGTCGAACGCGGCGGCGAGAGCTACATCCCACCGCATCTGTCGAAGGACCAGGACATCATGATCGGGCCGGGCGATACCATCCGCGTCTCGACACCCGGCGGCGGCGGATACGGCAACCCGTTCGAGCGCGATTTCGCGCTGGTTGAGCGAGACGTCATACGAGGGTATTACACGCGCCAACAGGCGGAGGAGCTGTTCGGCGTTGTCTTCCTGCCCGACGGAACCTCAATCGATCCTGCCGCGACAGAACAGCGGCGGACACAATCATCATCAGGGACAGGCTAGCAATGGCAACCGCATCACAGGATATTCCCCTCAATTTCGGCATCGGCCAGCCGGTGACGCGTAGCGAGGATCCGCGCCATCTGACCGGCGGCGGAAACTATACCGACGACACCAATCTCGACGGGCAGGTCTATGCCCGTTTCGTCCGCAGCCAGATCGCTCATGGCGAGATCGTCTCGATTGACGCATCCGCCGCACTGGCTCTGCCGGGCGTGCTCGCAATTTATACCGGCGCGGATTTGAAAGCCGACGGCATTGGCAATATCCCGAGCGGACTGCCGCTCAAGAACCGGGACGGCAGTGGTTATTTCGTGCCGCCGCGCACCGGTCTGGCCCAGGGTCGTGTACGCCATATCGGAGAGCCCCTCGCCGTGGTGATCGCCGAGACGGCAGCCCAGGCGCTGGAAGCCGCAGAGACCGTGATCGTCAATATAACGCTGCTTCCAACCATCACCGACGCCGAGGCCGCGGCACTGGCCAGCGCGCCTCAATTGCATGACGGCGCTCCCGGCAATGTCTGCCTCGATTTTTTTGTCGGCGACGATGAAGCCACCGACAACGCGTTCGCCGCTGCGGCCCATGTTTCAAGCGTCCGCATCAACTCCACCCGCATGATCGTCAATGCGCTTGAGCCGCGCTCGGTGATCGGCGAATACGACGCTGCCAGCGAACGCTTTACCATCCATATGCCGTCACAGGGCGTGATGGGTCCAAAGGGCACGTTGGCCAAGGCAATTTTCAAAGTTGACCCGTCGAAATTCCGTGTCATTTCCAACGATGTCGGCGGCTCGTTCGGCATGAAGGGCGCCGCCTTTGTCGAGGCGGTCTCGGTACTCTACGCCGCACGCAAACTGGGGCGACCGGTCAAATGGACGGCCGACCGGTCGGAAAGTTTTGTCGCCGATCACCAGGGGCGCGACAGCATCATCACCGCCGAGCTCGCGCTGGATAAGGACGGACAATTCCTTGGTCTGCGCTGCCGCGGCGTCGGCAATGTCGGCGCCTATCTGACACCGATGGGTCCCGCGCCGATGACCAACGTGATCTGCCGCAACATTGTCAGCGTCTATCGGACACCGGCCTTTTCCTACAACACCCAGGCGATCTTCTCGAACACCATCCCGACCGGTCCCTATCGCGGCGCGGGGCGTCCCGAATCCAAATACATCATGGAACAGCTGGTCGACCGGGCGGCGCGCGAGATGGGCATCGACCGGGTCGAAATCCGCCGCCGCAATCTGATCCCGGCGGACGGCTTCCCGTGGAAAGCCCCGAATGGCCAGACCTACGATTCAGGCGAGTTCGAGACAATCATGGACATGGCGCTGGAGCGCGCCGACTGGAGCGGGTTCGACGCCCGCCGCAAGGAGTCGGAAGCCGACGGCAAGCTGCGCGGCATCAGCGTCACGATGTATCTCGAAAACACCGGCGCGGCAGGAGAGCTCGCCGATATTCAGTTCCGCGACGACGGCACCGTCGCGCTGATCACCGGCGCCAAGGACATGGGCACCAGCCACAGGACGCCGTTCGCCCAGATCCTTAGCCAGAAGCTTGGCATCCCCTACGAGGCCATCGAGGTGATCCAGAACGATTCAGATCTGATGAGCCCCGGCGCGTCGGGCTCCGGCGGCTCCAAGACCCTGGTCGGCGCCGGCAATGCCATCGTCGATTGCGCCGGTCTGATTATCGAGACCGGCAAAAAGGCCGCGGCCCATATTCTCGAAGCCGCCGAGGAAGACATCGTATTTTCCGCGGGCGTCTTCACCGTCGCCGGCACCGACCGCGCCATCGATGTGATGAGCCTCGCCAAAGAACTGCGCGACGCCGGCGCCCTGCCGGGCGGCGTGCCGGACAGTCTCGACAACAAGGCGGTTCATGATTCAAGCCCGTCCTCTTTTCCCAATGGCTGTCATGTCTGTGAGGTGGAAATAGAGCCTGAGACCGGCGAGACCAAAATCGTTCGCTATACCGTGGTCGATGATTTCGGCGTGGTGATCAACCCGCTGGTGGTCGAGGGCCAGGTGCAGGGCGGCATCGTCCAGGGCGTCGGCCAGGTGCTGATGGAACAGACCATCTATGACGATGACGGCCAGCTGATCACCGGCTCCTACATGGATTACGCCATGCCCCGCGCCGATGACATGTGCCACATCGATTTCTCGACACATGAAGTCCCCTGCGTGACCAACCCGCTCGGCGTCAAAGGCTGCGGCGAGGCCGGCAATGGCGGCTCAATGGCGGCGGTGATGAACGCCATTCTCGATGCCATGGCGGCGCGCGGGGTGGAACAGTTCGATGCACCGGCAACGCCACATCGAGTGTGGAAAGCCCTGCAGGCGGCGAAGGGATAAGAGCCTTTTCCCAGATACTCAGAACGAGCGGGAGACGGAGAACAGAACCGCTTCTGCCTTGCCGTCCACGAACGGGCTGATATCGGTGTCGGAAGAAGCGAGGCTGAGGTCAAAACCGGCGATGCCATAGCCGAGCCCGATGTTCCACTCGACATAATTGGGGCTGCCGAAGACATCTTCCTTGTCGATATATTGCTTGACGACATGGCCGAGAGGGTCCGGCCGGTCTTGGCGACGGGGACTTCAACCGCCAGCTTGGGATAGAGCGCCTTGCCGCTGTCGCCGACATTGCCCGAAGACACATGGCGCAGGGCCAGGGTCAGACCCAACCTTCGGTTGGTTAATATTTAATTAAAACAGCAAGAAATTATATACCGTCATTATACGGTAATTTCTTCATATCGTGATTTTTTACTTAGGTTTTTTCCTAATAACAGGGGTTTTCCCAAGAAACACTACAATTAAAATTAAATTTTAGAAAATATTAATTGTTCCATTTTACTAGAGGAGGCCTTCCAAGACATGTTTTCGTGATCTGCACCATGTTTTGATCTGCGCCATGTTTTGATCTGCGCCACGCCTTTATCACGCCCGTTTAAAGTAGAGGAAGCCAATGTCAAATATTCCAGCAAATACTCAAAACGCCGAAGCCGCATTTCAATCGTCTCAGCCCGGCAGTCATTCTAACGGAATCCTCAACTTCACGAAGAAATTTTCTTTCCGCCTCCCAGCCGTTATTGTCAGCGCCGCCCTTATTGCATCTACCGCGATCGGAATCGCGGGTTACGTCGATGCC
>JBLHKG010000100.1:0-6678 GCA_047619835.1 Alphaproteobacteria bacterium | reverse complement strand
ATGCCTACCGCAAGGGCAACCCGGTTGACATTGCGGTGGATGGGAAGAAATTCGCCCTGTTTACCGAAGGCGATACAGCCTGGTCCCTCGATGCAGCGGGCGACAAGGCGCTGGTCGCCGCGATGCGTGCCGGCACCAGGATGATCATCAAGGGTGTCTCGTCTCGCGGTACGCAGACCACCGATCAATATTCCCTGTCCGGCTTTACGGCGGCGCATAAATCGATCGGCAAGGCCTGCAAGGTAAAATAGGCCCGATGTCAGCGCCTCTTCAGGCTTCCCCGAAATCCTTGTCCGCGATGACGACGAAGGTGCCGTCCCTGTCGGTGAAACGATAGCGGCTGATCGGGCAGGATTTGTCGATCATCGCGGCGCGGATCTGGCTTTCATTGGTGGTCCGGCTGATGCCGGTCAGCAGCCAGATCGGCGCCTGTCCAGCGGCGAACTGACCGTAAAAACCTTCGATTTCGTCGCGGACCAGATCCGCATCTTCGACCTTGAAGCCGATGAATTCGGGGCCGCGGCCGGTAACGCTGATCTGGGCGTAATCCTGAATGCTCCAGGGAATCAGAATTAAGGTGACACACCCGTCCGACATATAATGGTTGGGGTCACCGTCAGCGCCCCGCGAGTGCGTGAAACCGAAAACGTCCTCGTAGAAATCGGCGCATTCCTCGAGCTTTCGCGTCCGAATCGCATAGTGATGCAGCGTGCGGCCGGCGGGGTCCGCCTTCGACCAGCGCGCGAAATTTACCGGAACGGGGCGGTCCGCAGCCGGCTCGGGAGAAGCCGCCCTTTTCTCGGTGAGCGCAAAAATACTGCCCGCCGGGTCGTGCGAGATGCGGTCCGCGCAGGGATGGTTGAGGGGATTGTTCTTCCAGCCGATTGACGGGTAATCGCTGCGCAGTTTTTCGAGTGTTTCTTCCAGATTGTCGATTTCAATCCCGAAATGATCGAGCCCGACCCGGTGCCCGGGCAGGCGCGGCCGCAGATTGAGCAGGACATTGCCATCGCTCAGAAGCTCACCTTCGGCGACCGGCCTCGGCGTGTTGTCGAATTCCATCCCGAAGATGGTTTCGTAGAGTGTGGCAATGGTCGTGGGGTTGGTCGAGACAGATGCTACATAGTTAAACTTCGCCGACACAAAAACTCTCCTTTAACGGGGTAACGACAAGCGGGGGGCGTCAGTCGGCGGTGACGAAGCAGACGCCGTTATTATCGCAATATTGATATTTACTGTCGGGGGCGGCCCGCTGCAGCATCTCGGCCCGCCGCCTGTCTTCGGGACGTCCATCGAGCATCCAGCACGGCGCAGCGGATTGCGGAAACTGGGCGTTATAATCGAGGATCTCCTGATGGACACGGTCGGCATCCTCAACTTTGAAACCGATATGGTCGAGCATCGGGCGATTGGCATCGACATCGTCGTAATCGGTGATCTTCCACGGCATCAGTTTCAGCGTCATACGCCCGTCGGTCATGCTGTAATTCTCATCGCCTTCGTGCCTGTTGAGCGGCGTCATCTGGAATACGTCGTGATAAAACTCGGCACAGGTCGCCGGGTCGTAGCTGCGCAGCGCGACATAATCGATATGGCGGTCCTGCTCGCGATCCCCCTCGAGATAAAGCCCGCCGGTTTTGACTTCGCTGATCGATGCATTGAGGTTTTTCTGGTTGATGTCGACCACCTGCCCATCGGGATCATGGATGCCGACCTGCGCATAGGGCCTGGTGCCGGCGCGCTTGACCCATTCGATGGTCGGATATTTCTTCCGCGCCATATCGAAGGATTCATCGATATCCTCTACTTCGATGCCGAAATGGTCGAGCCCTGCCGGGCCGGGACGACCGGGGATCAGCGGATTGAAATTCAGCCCGACATAGCCTTCCCGCACCGTCGCGGAAAAGCCAATCGAGGACGCCCGGCGTTCGAGCGTCATGTTGAAGATCGTCGCGTAAAATTTTGCGACGGTAATCGGGTCCGCCGCGATGCAGGCGATGTGATTCAGCTTCGGCAAATTCTTGCTCCTTGTGCGGACCTGCTTCGCCCGTCGCGTGTTGTTTTAACCCTGGTTTTATTCCCCGACGGCTGCGGCGACGGGCAGGCTGCGCTGTTCGTCGTAGCCGGGGCGGGAGATCATCGCCTGGGGAAGGGCCGGCCACTCCTCCATCTTTAGCCACAGCCGCAGCATGTGGCGTTTTTCTTCGAGCCTTTCGAAATCCTGGTAATCATGCCTGCCATGCAGGACCAGCCGGTTATTGAGATATTGAATATCCCCGACCTCAAGATCCATTTCATAGCGGATGTCGGGTCGGCTCGCGACCTCATCGATAAAGGCGAAGGCCTCGGCTTCTTCCGGGCTGTGGGTGAGGACGCCGTCGGCAACCCCCCGGCTGATTGTAAAGGGGACATATTTACAGACGATCCGCCCATCGCATGCGCCAAACACCGGCACGCGATGGTCGGTGGTCTGCTTTCCGTCGAGGATGCCTTCTTTCTCGGCATGGTGATAACGATAGCCCCTGTTCAGCACCTCAAGCAGGTCCGGCCGCTCGGCGAGGATGGCATTGTAAATCGCCAGCGACGAGGAAATCAGGCTTTCCCCCCCGGCCCGTGCCTTGCGCAGGCAAAACAGCCCGACCACATCGACCGGATCGACATGCATCATTAGCCCGCCCGGCGACCGGTAGGCCCGCCGCGTGTCGCCGGTATGGGTCATGTCAGTGACATGGCCGATCTTGTCGCCGCGATAGCTCTGCGAAACGCCAAGCCCGAGATGCGCGCCGATCCCCCAATGAATCAGCGACAGCGTGTCGTCGTCATAGCCATCGACCGGGACGCCCTTGATCAGGCAGAACCCGCGCCCCTCATGAAGTTTGCGTCGCATCGCCGCGCAATCGGCTTCAAGGCCCGGTAACGGAAAATCGTCGCGTGTGACCGTTTCAAAGGCAATACCGCGCTGTTTCACGCCCTCAACCGCCTGATTGATTTCGGCGAGCACGTCGGGTGAAATCCAGTAAATCCAGTCATCGCTGGAGGCGATGTCCGCGCTGCTCCACGCCCACGGGGCGCTAATGGGAGTTTTCTCGGATTTATGCTCGGAATTCTGGGCGGTGGCTGCCATGGGTTTCTCCCTGTATTATACGCAGAACTTCCTCATTATTGCGCTTTAACCGCACCGATCAAGTGGCCATACAAGTAAATTTCTTTTGCGGGCACGCAGCGTGACCCCGCTTGCCACCCTGTCCAGCGCCATTGTGCGTCGGATCGACAGCTGGCCCGCGCCTGTGCAATGCGCGTTCTGGATCATCCTGTCGGGGGCGCTGATCACCGTTCAGCTGGCCATCGTGCGGATGATCGCCAATGACGTACACGTCTTTGAGATTATTTTCATTCGAGCAGCCTTCGGTCTGATCTTTATCGTACCGATGCTGATTCGCGGCGGCGGGATTTATCTCCGGCCAAAACGGCTTTGGCTGAATCTTCTGTGTGGGACGCTCGCCTTTATCGCGACCTTCTGTTTCTATTTTGCCGCCAAATACATGCCGCTGGCCGATATCACCGCGATCCATTTCATTCGGCCGATATTCGCCGCTTGCGCCGCCGCGATCATTCTTGGCGAAGTTCTCAACGGCAGGCGGGTGATGGCGTTCGTCATGGCGTTGGCCGGGGCGGCGATCATCATCCGGCCCGGCTATGTCGATTTCAATATAGGCATCCTCTATGTGTTCGGCGTGATCGCGGTACAGAGCTGGAACCCGATCAACCGCAAGCTGCTGTCAAAGGTCGAGCATCCCGATACCGTGGCGGTCTGGAACGTGTTGACCATCCTGCCGCTGGGCGCAATTTGCGCGATCTTCGTCTGGACCACACCGACAATCGAGCAGCTCGGCTGGATGGCCACCATCGGCGTGCTGGAAATGATCAATCAACGGGTGCTGGCGCGCGCCTACCAGCAGGGCGATGCCATTCTCGTCGTCGGGCTGCACTATACCCGTCTGCCGATTGCCGCGTTTGTCGGGTTTCTGATGTTTGGCGATGTCCCCGAGATCTGGATCTGGGTCGGCGGCACGGTGATAGCCTGCGCGGCAATTTTCCTCGCACGGGGCGAGATGCGGGACGCCCGGAAGACCAAGTCTTCATGAGCAAAGCCCCGACGGCAACCGGCCGCCTGTCGGCGATCATTGCTGGCTGGCCACCCGCAATGCAGGCCGCCTACTGGATGCTGATCATCGGTTCGCTGGTGACGTTCACGCTGGTCTTCGCGCGGCAGATCAGCGCGGACATCCACGTATTTGAGATCGTCTTTTTCCGCTCGGTCTTTGGCCTTCTTTTCATGGCGCCGTGGATGCTGAAACGCGGCATATCATCGCTCCGCGTCACCCAGCCGGGGATCATCGGGTTGCGCGGCGCGCTCGCCTTTTTTGGCAGCGCCTCTTTCTTTTATGCTGCGACACTGATGCCGCTGGCCGATGTTACCTCGATCATCTTTATCCGGCCCATTGTCGCGACGATTGCCGCGATTATCTTCCTGCATGAGGTCGTGCGGCTGCGGCGCTGGGCGGCGATCGTTTTCGGCATGATCGGCGCGCTGATCATCGTCCGCCCCGGCTTTGCCGAGTTGAATATCGGCGTGCTGTTTGCGTTGGTCACGGTCTGTTCGCTGACCTGGAACACGATCAATCTCAAGATCATCACCAGAACCAATTCATCCGATGCGCTCGCCATCTGGCATATGGCCGTCATGCTGCCGCTGGGCGCGGTGGCATGCTTGTTCATCTGGACCACGCCGACATGGGAACAGCTCGGCTGGATGGCCCTGATCGGCATTTTCGAGATGCTGGGCCAGCGCGCCATGTCACGCGGCTACAAGGCCGCCGATACCACCGTGTTGATGGCCTTTACCTTCCTGCGCCTGCCGATCGCAGCATTCCTCGGTTTTGCCCTGTTTGGCGAAGTGCCGGAGATCTGGGTCTGGCTCGGCGCGGCGGTCATCGCCGCATCGTCGATATATATTGCCCACCGGGAATCGATTGCGGGAAAATCGCGATCATGAGCGGCGCGGAAAAGTTCGGCAGCAGTTTTTCGGGCACGACAAGGGGCGCGCTATGGATGAGCACGGCGGTCGTGCTGTTTTCCATAATGACCATACTCATCCGTATGGTGGTCGATACGATCCCGTCCTATGAGATCATTTTTGTGCGCGGCATGGTCAGTATGGTGATTCTGGCGCCGTGGCTGATCCGCCAGGGAACAGGCGCCCTGGCGACACGGCGTTTGCCGCTGCTGCTGTCGCGCGGCGCGCTGACCAGCATTGGCCTCGTGACCTGGATCTACGCGCTGGGGCAGCTCCCCCTCGCCGAGGTCGTCGCGCTGCACTTCACCCTGCCGCTGTTTGGCGTGATCCTCGCGGTGATCTTCCTGCGCGAAAAAATCGATGCCCATCGCTGGGCGGCAACCGCTACGGGTTTCATCGGCACATTGGTGATCCTGCGCCCCGGCGTCGCCGCCGTTGATCCGGTCGCCTTTATCGTGCTGTTTTCGGCGCTGGCCTATGCCGGGACCGGCGTGGTGACCAAGGTGCTGGTGAAGACCGAAAGCTCGGCCGCCATCGTGTTTTACGTCAGCGCCTTTACCGCCCTTGCTTTCGCCATTCCCAGTGCGATCAACTGGGTCGCGCCGACGCCGATGCAATGGCTGATGCTGCTGGGCGTCGCGCTGCTCAACGTGCTGGGGCAGAGCTGCCTGAACAGGAGCTTCGTCGCTGCCGATGTCAGCTTCGTCATGCCGTTCGATTTCCTGCGTCTGCCGATTGCCGCGACGGCGGGGGTGTTCCTGTTTTCCGAACACCCCGATATATGGACCTTCGCCGGCGCCGCGATCATCTTCGCCGCGACCTATTACCCGACCTGGCGGGCGCGGAAGGGGAAGTCCTGACGGAGGTGTTTATGTGAAACCCTCAATGCGCCTCGTCCCAGCTCTTGCCGGTGCCGGTGTCGCAGACCAGCGGCACGGTGAGGTCCGCGGCGCCTTCCATGATCTGCTTCACTACCTTGATTGTTTTCTCAAGCTCAGGCTCAGCCACCTCAAAGATCAGCTCATCATGCACCTGCAGCAGCATCCGCGCGGTGAGGCCGGCCTTGTCGAGCGCGCCCGGCATGCGGATCATCGCGCGCTTGATGATATCGGCGGCGGAGCCCTGCAGCGGCGCGTTGATCGCCGCGCGTTCCTGGAAATTGCGCCGTGCCGGGTTCTTGTCCTCGATGCCGGGCGTGTGGATGCGCCGGCCAAAGATGGTAGCGACAAATCCGTGCGCGTGGGCCTCGGCCTTCATCCGTTCCATATAATCGACCACCCCGGGATAGCGCGCGAAATAGGCCTCGATGTATCTTTTGGCATCGCCTTGCGGGATCGATAGCTGGCGCGCCAGCCCGAACGGCGAAATGCCGTAGATGATGCCGAAATTGATCGCCTTGGCGCGGTTGCGGGTCGGCCCATCAAGCTGGTCGATCGGGATGCCGAACACTTCGGATGCCGTCATCGCGTGGATATCGGCGCCATTGTGGAACGCCTCTTTCAGCGGTCCGATATCGGCGACATGGGCCAGCAGGCGCAGCTCGATCTGCGAATAATCCGCCGACAGCAGCACATTGCCGTCATCGGCGATGAAGGCGGTGC
>JBLHKG010000099.1:0-6796 GCA_047619835.1 Alphaproteobacteria bacterium | reverse complement strand
CAGTCGACATTACCGATCTCAAGGAAACCAATAAACGGCTAAAGGAACGTCAATCAGGTCTCAATGCCTCGCTCATCGAATTGCAGAGAAATACGCTCAGGCTGGAAGCGCAAGGCGCGATCCTTAAAGACAGCGCCCACGAGCTCGAGACGGCGCGTGCGATGGCGGAACAGGCAAGCCAGGTGAAATCGGATTTTTTATCGAATATGAGCCACGAGCTGCGAACACCACTCAACGCAATAATCGGCTTTTCCCAGATCATCAAAGAACAGACATTCGGAGCAGTGGGCAACACCAAATACTGCGATTACGCGAGCGATATCCATGAATCTGGAATCCATCTTCTCGAGCTGATCAACGAGGTCCTCGATTACTCCATGGTTGAGGCCGGAGCCGCCGAGCTATTAGAAGATGACATTGATGTCGCAGTGCTGATCCGCACAGTCACGCGCATGGTCCGGGACCGTGCCGAAAAACAGGGACTCAGAATTATAGTCGTCGCGCCGGATGACTTGCCGCCGCTCCGAGCGGACCCCAGAAAAATACGGCAAATCCTGATCAATTTGCTGACCAACGCCATCAAGTTCACCAAAATTGGCGGCGCGGTAACGATTACGGCATGGGCCCGCGCCAGCGGCGGATACGTCCTGCAGGTCGCCGATACCGGCATAGGCATCGCGATTGAGGACATCCCGAAAGCGCTTAGCGTCTTTGGTCAGGTCGATAGCGTCATGACGCGCCAGCATGACGGGACCGGTCTTGGCCTGCCCCTGACCAAGTCCCTGGCCGAATTGCATGGTGGATCGCTTGATCTTCAGAGTCAGCCAGGCATCGGCACGACGGTGACGGTGCGTTTTCCGGCGGAGAGAATTATAGAAAATCCAGACGCCACCCCGATAGACCCCGCCGCGCGCATGGCCTAGACAGAGAAACCGTCGGCCAGTTCGAAATTCGGCAAGTTACTCTAAACTCCCCCATGGCCGTTCCCTCCTTTAATGGAAATCAGCGCCCGAATGTCCGCTGTTGAGGGCTAAGCAGAAGTGATTCTCGGCAGGCCAAACAGCCGTTCGTAGCCAGAGGGGACCTTTGTCATGGTAATTCCTGTACAATTCTTGGTATCTCTTGTTCCTTCGCGAACATCCAAACTTTTCGTACTATGGCATCGGTTTGATAATGCATCGGATTGAAAATTATCTCACACGTCTCTACGGCTACGCCATCAGCCTTGCGCGCGATCCGGAAACGGCGAAGGATCTGGTGCAGCAATGCGCTCTTAAATCATTGGCCGCCAAATCCGTCCCGACCGATGAAAGCGCTTATCGGGCCTGGTTGTTCGTCATTCTTCGCAATTCGTTTCTCGATCATGTCCGGCGCAACCGTCTGACCGATGATCTGTTCGAGCCCGAACGGCCGGATGAGCCTTCCATGGAATATTGGGAGGGTGACGAACGTTTAATCAATGTATTGAATGTTAAACAGGCCATGGCTAGGTTGCGCCCCCGGGACCGGGAAATCATCGGACTGGTTGATCTGGCCGGGTTGAGTTACGCCGAAGCAGCCAAGATAATCACTGTTCCGGCAGGAACAGTGATGAGCCGCATAAGCCGCGCGCGGGCCCGGCTGCTGGAATTGGTTGACGAGAGTAATGTGGAAAAGCTGGAGCCACGATCCGGCCGGCTGAAGAAGTTATAGAGTAATGGACAGAAAACAGACATTTGAACGTTCAAACGCGTTCGCCGATGGAGAGCTGGACCAACAGGGCCGGAGCGACGTGCTGAAAGATGCCGCCGAAGACTCCCGCCTGGCGCGCGAGCTTTCCAATCTCGAACGGCTGAAATCGACGATTTCCGACAGCGTGGACGCGCTGGATTTGGATTTGGCCGCAATGACTGGCAAACATGGTGGGCACAGCTCATGGCGGCGCCCGGTCATGGCGATGGCCGCCTGCCTGGTCCTGTTCGTGGCCGCCGGCTTGGCCTGGTCCGTGATTGGGCCAGGCGTCGGGTCGGGCCGCTCCAATCACGGCGTTCCCGTTGCCTGGGCGATCGGAGCGCATAATTCCTGGGCGAATGAGGACGCACCTTCTCAGTCCCAGGCCCAATCCCGGGCGGTCAAGCGTCCGGCGAATGCCCGGTTGAATGCCCATGTGCCGGATTTGTCCGCCGCCAAGCTTCACATCTCCCATATCGGCGAAAGCCAGACTTTGGACGGGCTGCCCGCGATGGTGATCGGCTATCGTGGAACGCGCGGATGCCGGGTCACCCTGTTGATCGACGGTTCGCAGGCCGAACCCGGCGGCAAGGCCGTATTTTTCAAGGTCGACAAGCTGATTGCCATGGTTTGGCAGGCGGGAAGCCTGCGCCATGTCATTCTGGCCGAGGGCATGGCCGAGGCGCGGTTCAGGCTGATCGCGGAGACCGTGCGCCGAACCAGTCTGGAACGCCTGCCGGTTGACGATGCCACGCGCATGGCGCTCGCCCAGAGCCGGGAGAAAAACCCACCCTGCGCCGCCTGAAATAAAAACTGGAATAAAACCCACATCTGATCCGTCTCCTCTCCCGGAAGCCCGACAACTCGTTCGGGCACCGCGCGCCGTAATTTAACACTCACGGGAGGAAACAATGGATAGAACGCAAAAACCCGAAGACCGTTCCACGGATATCTTTGATCTTTACGCCGAAGATCCGGATCGCGCCGACCAGATCGTTTTTGGCCGGGAACCGGAAAAAGACCGACGAGGATTTTTGAAGGGAGCCGGTCTGGCCACCATGGGCGCCCTGGTGGGCGCCGCGATACCGTTCCACCGCAACATGCCGTCGGGCTTCATTCCCGAGGCGATTGCCGCCACACCTTTCAAGATTACCGGCAAGGACGGGCTGACCGTTCTCAATGACCGGCCGGTCAATGCTGAAACGCCGGCGCATCTGCTGGATGACGCCGTCACCCCGACCGCCCGGCATTTCGTCCGCAACAACGGCTATCCTCCCGAAAACATGGACGCGGCAAGCTGGTCGCTGACGGTGGACGGGCTGGTCGACAATGCCATGAAGCTTTCCATCGCGGACCTGAAAAGCAAGTTCGAGGTTGTCACCCATAACCTCACCCTGGAATGCGGTGGCAATGGGCGCTCATACTTCAATCCGCCCGCGCGCGGAAATCAGTGGTCGCTGGGCGCGGTCGCCTGTTCCGAATGGACCGGTGTCCGGCTTGCCGACGTGCTGAAAGCCGCCGGCGTCAAGAAGAACGTCATCTACACTGCCCATGTAGGGGCCGATGAGCATCTGTCACGCAAACCGGGCAAGCTGTCCCTGTCGCGCGGCGTGCCGATCGAAAAGGCGATGAATCCATACAATCTGATCGCCTTCGGGATGAATGGCGGCCCGATCCACCCCATGAACGGCGCGCCCCTGCGGCTGGTCGTGCCGGGTTGGCCCGGGTCCTGTTCCCAGAAATGGCTTAACCGCATCTATTTGCGGGACAAGATCCATGACGGACCCAAGATGACCGGCAAGGCCTATCGCGTACCGGGCCACCCTGTGGCTGCCGGTGAGAAGGTGCCGAAGACGGACTTCCAGATCATCAACGCCATGCCGGTAAAATCGCTGATCACCAGCCCGGAAACTGGCGGCAAGAACGCCGGCCGTTCCATGGCCGTCCGGGGCCATGCCTGGGCCGGCGACAATGCGGTCGACCGGGTCGATATTTCCATAGATTTCGGGGCGACCTGGATGAAAGCCGATCTTTCCAAGGCGGACAACGACTATGCCTGGCAACATTTCCGCGCAAAGGTCGCGTTTCCCGAGGCTGGCTATTATGAAGTCTGGGCGCGGGCGACGGATGATGCGGGGCGCAGCCAGCCCTTCGCCATCGCGTGGAATCCGAAGGGATATCTCAACAACTCCATGCATCGAATTTCGGTGCGGGTTTCCTGAGAAATGAACCGTTACCTGATGGTACTTGTAGTCGGTGTCGCGGTTCTGTGGGGGTGGGCAATGCCCGCCCCCTTCTCTACGCCCGCCGCCTGGGCGCAATCGGCCAAGGAAAGTGTGGAAGACGAACAGGATTGGCAGGGTCTTCCACCGGGCAAAGGGCGCGAAGAAACATTTTACCTGTGTTCACCCTGCCACTCCCTGAAACTGGTCACCCAGCAGGGTCTGTCGGCCCGGCGCTGGGACGAAGTCATCGACTGGATGCTGGACGAACAGGAATTACCGGCTCTGGAGCCGGAAGACCGCACGCTGATCGTCGATTATCTCGCCAAGTATTACGGCGAAAACCGAAAGGCGCGCACGGGAAAAAGGAGCGGGCGTTGATGCAGATCTGTCTGAACTCATTAACCCAAGGCAAACGTTCCGATGGGGGTTGTAAGCCAGAGCAACCTACGGGCGAAATTGCACGGGCTGCTGAGGGCTAAGTCCATCGGCGCCCAATGTCCGGGTTGGATCAACCTGAGACCTTCCCATCGCCCTCCGTGATGGGCGGTGGTGGATGAAATTCAGAAACCTGTCCGCGCACCCTCACGCCGGATTATTCCCCCCGCACCACCGCCGAACTCACTTTCATCGCGCTTAACATACGGGGCATCGATGACGCCGAATTGAAAGGCGTGTGGAGCGCGCCTATTCATACATCTCGGCGAAATGGTCGTCTTCGGCCTCGAGCTTCCAACCGCCCGCGTTTCGTTTCCAGAGAGTATAGACGCCCCAGCCGAGCAGCAAAACGGCCAAGCCTGTGCGCACGATCCCTTCCATGAAGAACATCGGGACCGCGAGGACCGCGCCACCAGAGGAATAAAGACCAGCGTCCATTTTCAGCCTGAACGAATGGTCTGCTCCGGCAAGTTTCTGCCCCACCCGCATCAAGCAGCGCCTTCGAGGGCGTTGCGGGCACTTACCGTCACTGAGACGGACATTTCGCAAAAGCAAGGCCCCGGATCATAGTCGGAAAGGGGGCCCCGGAAATTTGTTGCGGCGTTCATCGCGGCAATCCATCACGCCGCGACAGACGGGAACAAAACTGTTATTGCCCGAGTAGTCCGATTTCGGTCGAAAAGACCTTGTCGCTCCCCTACTTCGTTGCCTCAAGCCCCTCGGGCTTGCCGACAACGACGACCGTGAGCGCCCGGGGGTGGAGCAGGCGTTTGGCGACCCGCCTTATGTCCCTGGTCGTCACCGCATCGATCAGACGCGCGCGTTTGCCGATATAATCAATCCCGAGGCGACTAATCTGTACGCCCACAAGAATGCCGGCAATCCGCCGGGTGGAATCGAGCCGGAGCGGGAAGGATCCGTTGATATAGGTCTTGGCCGAGGCGAGTTCTTTCTCGGTTACGCCCTTTTCCCCCATACGCTGCCATTCGGTGCGGATGATTTTGAGCGATTCCGCCACCCTTGCATTCGCCGTACCAACGCCGCCCATATAGAGCGCGCTGTGCTCGAACGGGCTCAGATAGGAATAGACCGAATAGGCCAGCCCCCGCTTCTCACGGACCTCCTCCATCAGCCGCGATGAAAACCCGCCGCCGCCGAGGATGCGGTTCATCACATAGGCCGCGTACCAGTCGGAATCGTCACGCTTGATCCCCGCCTGACCGAACAGCACCACGCTTTGCGGCACGTCGCGCTTTACCACAATGATTTTCCCGGCATTGGACGGCTGCACTTCGGGCACTGCCTCAACCGGGAGGGACATGGGCAGGCGGCCGAATACCTCATCAAGCCGCAAGGCCAGCTCCTGCGACGTGATGTCGCCGGCCACGCCGATCACCAATCCCTTGCGGACGAAATAGCGGGCCGTAAAATCCTTGAGGTCCGCCACGGTCACGGTGCCGACAGACTCGACCGTCCCGCCACTGGGACGCCCATAGGGGTGTTCTGGAAACGCCGTCCGGTACCAGGTACGGGTGGCAATCGTGTCTGGGTCTTCCTGGCTGGCCTTGAGGCCTGCGACCAGCTGGGCGCGAATGCGCTCCACCGGTTCGGCATCGAACCGCGGCTGATTTACCGCCAGCGCGAGAAGCCTGAATGCCTCGTCACGATTGGTCGAAAGAGTCCGCAGATTGCCCCGGAACGTATCGGTATTGGCGCTGAAGCGCAGGCGCACGGACAGATCTTCAAGCCGCCGCTGGAAGGCTTGGGAATCAAGATCACCCGCCCCTTCATCAAGCAGCGCCGAGAGCATACTGGCGCGCCCTTCCTTGCCCTTCGGGTCATGCGCGGCGCCGGCGCGCCAGGAAAATTTGAAGGATATCACCGGAATGGAGGCGTCCTGGACCAGCCAGGCCTCGATCCCCCTGGCGCTGACCACGCGCTTTATATCCATCGCCTGTGCGTTGGAAACACTCCAGGCAACAACAGCCGTCAGGCCAATCAATATCCGCCGGGCGGCGATCAAAATATCTTTCACGATCAGCCCTCCTTGCGCTTGGCGGGAAGGAGAACGCTGGTCACCGACCGCCGGGACCGCAAGATTGAACGGGCGGCTTTCTCTACCTCGGCACGCGTCACAGCGGATATTCTGTCCGGCCATTCCTCGACATCCGCGACGGTGCGTCCAGTGGCAAGCGCCCGCCCCAGTATGTTGGGCGCGGCCCGCAGTGAATCCCGGGCATAGATCGCGCTCGACACCATGGAATTTTTCGCCCGCGAAAGCTCGTCATCGGTGATGCCACCCTGCAGCAATTTGTCGATCTGCAGGCGCAGCGCGGCCTCGGCCTCATCAAGCGTCTTCCCGGGCCGGGGCGACACCGAGACGCCAAAACTTCCCAAATCGAACTGATCGGGCGAGTACCAGGCAC
>JBLHKG010000098.1:0-6820 GCA_047619835.1 Alphaproteobacteria bacterium | reverse complement strand
CGAAAAGGCGCAGCTAAGGGCCGCCCTTCTGGACGCCCACAGCTATACGCAGGCGATACTCGGCGCGGTTGAAGCCAACCCGACCGAGGCGCTGCCGCCACGACCCGATTGCGATCCACTGCTCTGGAGTCTCGGTCATATTGCCTGGTTTCAGGAAAAATTCGGGCTGCGGGACGGCACAGCTACCGGGATCGAAAACGCGTCCTCGCTGTTTGATCCAGCCATCACCCGACGTCGAGCGCGCTGGGAAGCGGCCCTGCCTGACGGTACGCAGTTGCGCGCCTGGAAATCGGAAATCTGCGACCGGTTAATCGACAGCATCGCCGGCGATGGGCCGGCGTCGGTTGAGGACAGCTATTTCATTCGGCTGGCTATCCAGATCGAAGATATGCAGGGCGAGGCACTGATGTGCGCGCGGCAGGCGCTCGGTCTGCCGCCTCCGAATTTTGGATCGGACGACAACGTTCCCGCGGGCGATGCGGTTACCGGCGATGTCTCGATTCCCGGCGGTATTCATATGCAGGGCGCGTCGAGCAAAGACCCCTTCTATATGGATAACGAAAAATGGGGCCACGGCTATGAGGTAAAACCCTTCGCCATCGCCCGGGCGCCCGTGACCAACGCCGAATATCGCGACTTTGTTGAAGACGATGGCTATCAGCGCGAAGAATTGTGGTCCCGGGTTGGCTGGGGCTGGCGTCGCCACGCTGCTGCGCACCATCCGCGTTTCTGGGAGAAGCGGGACGGGGTCTGGGTGGCGCGGGTTTTTGATCGGGTGGAGCCGTTGATCGAGGACGCTCCGGTGGTCCATGTGACCTGGTACGAGGCCGAGGCCTGGTGTTGCTGGGCGCACCGGCGCCTGCCGTGGGAAGGGGAGTGGGAGGTTGCTGCCCAGCGGGTCCCGTCGCCGGACCACGATACACTGCACGATACACTGCACGGGATAATGCGGCGCTATCCCTGGGGAGAGACTGAGCCGGCGACTGAGCGGGCGAATATGGATAGCCGGCTAGGCGGGACCGGGCCGGTCTCGGCATTTCCCGGCGGGGACAGCGGCTATGGTTGCCGGCAGATGGCCGGCAACGTCTGGGAATGGACGGCTTCCGCCTTCGATGCCTATACCGGATTCGTGGCGGACCCCTGGGCAGATTATTCGGCGCCGTATTTTGACGGCCGCCATGGCGTGTTGCGCGGCGGTTCGTGGGCGACCCGCGACCGCGCCGCCTGGAACAGTTTTCGCGGGTTTCATCCGCTCGATCGGGCGGATGCGTTTGCTGGTTTCAGAACCTGTGCGGTTTAGGCCGCCTTTGTCTGCGCGGCCTTTATCGCGTGCCACAGTCGCGACGGTGTTGCCGGCATTGGAACGTCGGTTATGCCAAGCGATGACAGCGCGTCAATCAGGGCGCTCTGCACGCAGGGCAGAGCGCCTACGCAGCCTGCTTCTCCCGCGCCCTTGATCCCCATCGGGTTGGTTGGCGACGGCACGGCGTGGCTTTCGACGTCGATCGAACACATGTCGTCGGCCCGTGGCATGCAGTAATCGAGGAACGACGCCGTGATCAGCTGTCCGCTTTCCGGGTCGTAGGCCACATCCTCGCACATCGCCTGGCCAAGGCCTTGCGATATGCCGCCATGGATCTGGCCCTTCAGCAGAAGTGGGTTGATGACCGTGCCGACATCGTCGACCACCACATAACGGGTGAACTCGGTCTTGCCGGTCTCGGGGTCGACCTCAAGTTCGCATAGATGACAGCCATTGGGAAAAGTCGGCGCCTTGGGACGGAAGGCGGCGAAGGCCGTCAGCGTTGGCTCGATGTCGTGCGGCAAGGCCATGGGATTGTAGGCGAGCTTGGCGACGGCGGTAATATTGACCGATTTATCGGTACCGGCGACGATGAAATTGCCGTCATCGAAAGCGATGTCCGTCTCCGCCGCTTCGAGCATATGAGCGGCAATTTTTGTGCCTTTTTGGATGATGCGTTCCGACGCCATGCCGATTGCCGCCCCGCCATTACCGGCTGAGCGCGAGCCGAACGTGCCGCGACCGTGGGAGATAATATCTGTATCGCCCTGTACCAGCGTGATCTGTTCCAGCGGGATGCCGAGCGTTTCATTGATGATCTGTTTGAAGGTCACATCGTGACCCTGACCCTGGTTGAGGGTTCCCATCAGGATCTTGCAATTGCCCGCTGGGTCGAAGCGAATTTCGGCGGTTTCCTCAAGCGGGGCGGCGGATTGTTCAATCGCGAAACCGATGCCGATTCCGCGATAGACGCCGCGTGTTCTCGCTTCTGCGCGCCGCGCTTCGAACCCGTCATAACCGGCAAGCGTGAGCGCCTTATCGAGCACAGTCTCGAACTCGCCTGAATCATATTCGAAGATCAACCCGGTTTTGTAGGGCATGGCATCCGCCGGGATCAGGTTGCGGCGACGGATATCCACCCGGTCTATCCCCATTTCGCGCGCCGCCGCATCGATTGCCTTCTCGATGGCGAGGCTGGCTTCAGGCCGTCCAGCACCGCGATAGGGCGCTGTCCAGCCGGTATTGCTGAACACGGCCCGCACGGCGGTATAGATCGCCGGCGTGGTGTAAACCCCGGCGAGGCCTCCGAGGTTGTTGGTCGGTGAATGCGGCGTATTCGAGCCGAGATACGCGCCCAGATTGGCCAGGGTATCGACCCGGAAGGCGAGGAACTTTCCGTTGGTATCGAGCGCAAGTTCTGCGGTGACGATGTTGTCGCGCGCATGGGTGTCGGACATTAGCGATTCGCTGCGCTCTGCCGTCCAGCGTACCGGCCGGTCGACCAGCCGGGACGCCCAGAGCACCAGCACCTGATCGTGATAGATGTCACCTTTCATGCCGAACGCCCCGCCGACATCGCCGGCAACCACCCGAATCTCCGTTTCCGGCACCTTGAGCACAACAGAAAGATGAGAGCGGATGAGGTGCACGCTTTGTGTGCTGGTATGGATCGTGTAGCGGCCATCGCGGCGGTTGTAATCGCCGATCGAGACGCGCGGCTCCATCGCATTGGCCGAGATTCTGTTCACCGGATAATCGATCCGGGTGATGTGATCCGCCTTCGCAAAGGCGGCCTCTACCGCCGCCTTGTTGCCCAGCTCGAAGAAGAAGCATTCATTGTCTGGACAGTCTGGCCAGACCGCCGGCGCGCCCGGCTTGATGGTGTCGGCGGTTGCGGTTACCGAGGGCAGCGGCTGGTAATCGATTTCAATCAGCTCGGCGGCATCTTTCGCCTGCGCCAGGGTTTCCGCGACGATGAAGGCAACGTTATCGCCGACGAGGCGAACCTGATCGAGGGCAAGGGCAGCGCGCGGCGCCCGATGCATGGGCGAGCCGTCGCGCTTCTGTCGCTGGACCAGAACCGGAAAGGCGCCGAATTCTTCTGCCGCCCAGTCCTTGCCGGTCAGGACCCGAAGCACGCCGGGCGACGCCGCGGCGGCGCTGGTATCGATCGAGCGGATCTTCGCGTTGGCGTGGGGCGAGTGAAGGATGTAGCCGGTGGCCTGTCTGGCGAGGATAAAATCGTCGCCGTATTTTCCGCCGCCGGTCAGCAGCCGAGGGTCCTCGGTCCGCAGGACCGGCTGTCCAATTCCAAATTCACCCATCTGACATATCCCCCGACTGGAAAATTTCTCTGTGCTGTCTCATTGCCCTTTCGGATACCTGATTGCCAGGGTGGCGGCAACTGCAGGTCGGGCGCCGCCAATATCAAACAGCCGCCCGCGCCATAAAAAGGGCGACCCGAAGGCCGCCCATTTGTCGATCAGAAATGCCGTATTCGGCGTTTCTACATTTTTTTCTTCATCTTCTTCGGCTTGGGACCGCGGAACTGCTTGTGACACCCGCCACAGGTCTTCCCGATACTGCCCGCTACTTCCATGACGGTGCCTTCCGTTCCTTGCGCCCTTACGCTCGAGACCCTGTTGGCTGCCACGACCAATGCGTTGGCGGCCTTCTTGAACTTGGCCCAATCGTCCCAGATTGCCGGCTTCGCACGGGTCGTCTTGCCATAGCCCTTGCCGCTTCCCTGGGGAAACATTCCCGGGAGAGCCTTGCCAATTGAGGCGATCTTGCTTGCGGCGGCCAACGCGGCTTTCTGGTCGGCCTTGCCCTTGCTGTATGCCTTGAGGACCTTGTTGGCCTTGGAAATGCTTTTCATCGCGGCTTTGCGATCTTTGACATTGTCGGCAAATGCCGGCGTTGTTGCCATCCCTGCGCCGAGAACCGCTACTGCAATCCCTGCCGCGACTATATTTCTGTACCAATTTTTCATATCGGTTTTACCTTCCGCTCTGGTTTGTCCACGAGACGGAGTGTGTCCCATCCCAACTGTCCAACAATGGGAAGGGCCCTTTATTCCCGCACCGTAACTAAATCGTGAAGGAATTATTTCTTTTGCAGATGCGTGTAGACCAGCTCGCCCAGCGGGACCAGCCTGTCACGGTCTATTTTGCCGATCAGCGCGTATGCGTATGTCTTGTCGATCCAGTAGAACGCGGATACGTCACGGTCGCTGACGATCCGAAAGGCTGTATTCTCCGCATTGCGGGCGTTTCGGACATAGAGCGTGAGGCGGTTCTTCTTGTCGTCCTGATACATGAACTGGGCTGCTGGCCCCCCGTCATCGGCGACCAGACGACCGCCGACGAGAGCGAAACCGGCGGTGGTCAATAAAGGCGGGTTGAGCGGTCTTCCCAGACGCTTCGACAACCAGCGCACGAGATGTTTTTCGTCCTTTGCCTTGCCCGCCTTGACCTCTACGGCGTGGCTGCGTTCCCTGGTAAAGACGACATGGGCGCTAACGGCATTGCGGACAAATCCGTTCTGAGCGCTGGTCTCGGTGGCTGGCGGGGTCGCGACGTCGTGCGCAACCCACCCGGCCACCGCTCCGGCGACCAGCAGAACGACCGAGGCGGCGGCCCGCATCCAGTTGCCTGAATTCGACTTCCCGGTGGCTTGCTCGGGAGTCTGCGGCACCTGACGCAACGCCGCCTGCATCCGCTCCGGCACCGCTTCGCTCAGCAAATCCTGATGCAGTGCGGCCATCGCCTCGCGATCACCCCGCCAGCCCTCAAGCCGTTCGGCGTCTTCGGGATGCGTCTCAAGCCACGCCTCTACTTCGGCGCGACCGGGTGCATCCAGTTCGCCGTCCAGATAGGCATGAAGCTCTGTTTCGCCTGGTCCTTGCATCTCACTCATTGTCCGGCTCCTTCGGAATCCGGATCCTCGCCATTCATATAGGTCCTGAGCCGTTGTCTGCCTCTTGCGAGGCGTGACATAACGGTTCCGACCGGCACCTCCAGAACTGCCGCAGTTTCGGCATATGTCAACCCTTCGACTCCGACCAGCAGCACCACCGCCCTCTGTTCTTCCGAGAGTCTGGCGAGTGAGCGCTCTATATCGCGTAGCGTCAGACCGGCAGTCTGGGCGGGCGCTACCGCAGTCTGGTAACTTTCCGCTACGTCGGCGTCACTGCCTGTCTTAGGGCCCTTGGCTGCCCGGATCGCCTGATTGACGTGCAAATTGTGCATGATCGTAAACAGCCATGCCCGCAAATTAGTCCCCGGCTTAAACAGATGCAGCCGCGACAACGCCCGTTCCAGAACATCCTGAACCAGATCGTCGGCAAACACTGGGTCGCGCAGCAGTACCCTGGCGTATCGTCTCAGCCGCGGCACATTGTCAACAATGTCGTCTCGGATTGTCACAGACGCTTCTGATGCCTCTATTTACGCTATCTACCGGTCCAGCCGCGATTTAACACCAGACCAAGCCTCCTAAACGGCATAATCACCGTAAACAGACAGATCTTCAGACTATTCCCTATCACAAATTCGCGTCCCGGAGGTCGAATCCCACCGGTCGCATGTTGTTTCGGGCGGCATCGGTTGGGTCGAGCGTGGTGTCCCACTTGTCGGCTTCGAACCGCAAACCGCTAAATCCGTCCGACGCATTAGAGGCCAGCCAGAGGATAGGAGGGGCCATGACCTCGGGTACATTGGGCTCGCTGCCGGACCTGTGCGTCCCTTGAGTGCGCCATTCGTCGGGCATGATCTCAGTCAGGGCGGCCTTGCCGGGGATCAGCACGTTGGCGGTGACGCCGGTGTCGACGAGATCCTCCGACCAAACATGGGTTGAGGCTTCCAGCCCGGCTTTTGACGGACCATAGGGAAAGAAACCCCGACGTTGCATGGTGCCGATGCTCGTGGTGACATTGACGATGCGGCCCCATCCCTGTTTGACCATATGCGGCACGGCGAGAGCCGCCATGTGAAACGGGCCCATTACATTGGTATCGAAAGTCGCCTGTACCTGGGGAATGGATGTTTCCCAGAACTTGACCGGATCGGTCATGAAATTTTCCGAGAAGGGACGCATGCCGAGACCGGCATTGTTGACCAGCACGTCGATGCGGCCGAACCGGTCGAGCGCGGTCTGAACGATGTCGGCGCAGGCCTCCGCATCGCGCAGATCGGCGACCATCGGATGGACTTCACCCCCGGAATTTCGCGCGGCAACCCTGCCGTCTTCCTCGATCAACGGCATGTCGTCGGCGATATGGCCGGGGGCGACGACCTTTGCCCCTGCATTGACCAGCGCCAGCGTCATCGCCCGCCCGAGACCGCGTGGTCCGCCGGTTACGATACAGACTTTGCCCTCAATTGACGGGTCAGCGGGTTGATCGACCATGGATTATTCTCCCTGTTTAACGGCGCTTCGGTTGTCGGTGGATTCGGGCGCCTGATTATCGTTCTTCAGGCGGCGGCTTGTTCCTTTGCGGCACGGATCGCCCGCCAG